>JBBSLY010000069.1:0-7562 GCA_038233455.1 Solirubrobacterales bacterium
GCGCCCGCCGGCCGACGGAGAGGAGCACCCCGGAACCGACCTGATCACCGGCACCGTGACCTCCGAGGTCGCCAACTTCTACCCGCTGATCGCCGGCTGGGGCTGGTTCTCACGCCTCGGGCGCCACCTCTACCGGATCACCCAGCTGCGCATCCACGTGATCGTGACCCACGCGTTCCTACGCTCGCTCGCGCGCCTGGACCTCGCCCCTTCGGCCGTCGGCGCCCTGAAGGCGGCCGCGACCGAGCAGGTGGAGCAGGAGAAGGCGAGGGTCTAGCCGATCCGCTCGCCCGTGATCGCGCGCAGCTTGGCGCGGTCGTGACGGGCGTGGATGCGGCGCACGGTCCCCGACCGCGAGCGCATCACCAGCGACTCCGTGGTGGCTCCCTCGGGCCCCTCGAAGTGGACGCCCGCGAGGGTGTCGCCGTCGGTCACGCCGGTGGCGGAGAAGAACGCCTCCTCGCCGGAGACCAACCGATCGGTGTCGAGAATCTCCTCGACGTCGTAGCCGCCGTCGATCGCCGCTTGGCGCTCGCCGTCGTCCTGAGGCCACAGCCGCCCGACGATCTTGCCGCCGATGCACTTGATCGCGGCGGCGGACAGCACCCCCTCGGGCGTCCCCCCGATGCCCCAGAGCAGGTCCACGGCCGAGCCCTCGGTGACAGCGATCAGCGAGGCCGACACGTCGCCGTGGGGAATGAAGCGGATCCGCGCGCCCGCCTCGCGGATGGCGCGCACGCCTTCGTCGTGGCGGGGGCGGTCGAGCATGATCACCATCACGTCGCCCACCCGAGTGCCCTTCTCCTCCGCGATCAGCTCGACCGTCTCGCCCAGCGGGCGGTCGAGGTCGAGCAGGTGGGCAAAGCTCTTCGACGTGGCCATCTTCTCCATGTAGAAGACGGGGCCCGGGTCGAACATCGTGCCGCGCTCCGACAGGGCTATCACCGCCAGCGCGTTCGGCATCCCCTTGGCGCAGAGGTCGGTGCCCTCGAGCGGGTCGACCGCGACATCGAGGTCGGGCGCCGAGCCGTCGCCCACATGCTCGCCGTTGAAGAGCATCGGCGCCTCGTCCTTCTCGCCCTCGCCGATGACCACGAGTCCGTCCATGCTCACGGTGTCGAGCATCATCCGCATCGCGTCGACCGCTGCGCCGTCGGCCGACTCCTTCTCGCCGCGGCCGGTCCAGCGGGCCGCCGCGAGCGCCGCGTACTCGGTGGTGCGCACGAGGTCGAGCGCGAGGTTGCGATCCGGCTCCGAGCCGGACGAGTCCGCTGCCACGAGCCGGCTCAGACCACGCCCGGGGGCTTGCGGCCCTCGGTGTAGCGCGACTGGCGCAGGAAGCCGCTGACCGCCAGGGCGAGCGCAGCCACGAGCGCGACGAGGTACCCGAGCTGGAGGGAGATCTCGATGCTCGAGCCGTCGGCCGCCTCGGGTCGGCCGAGGATGATCCCGTTGCAGAGGACCAGCACGAAGGCGGTGACGCCTACGATCATGGTCACCTCCCCTGGCTTCCAGGTCAGCTTGTGGCCGCGCATGACGATCCAGGCGAGGATGAAGGGCGCGGCCGCCGCGGCGATCAGCAGCCAGTTGAGGATGCTGAAGGTTTCGAAACCGGTGCAGGTCTCACCGCCGCTGACGCCACAGAGCTTTGAGTTCGGGTTGTCGCTGGTGCCGAACCAGGGCAGGAACAGCGACAGGGCGAGCACCACGCCGGACACGCACCCCATCAACTCGGCCGGGTTCAGCCGACTCGGGCTGATGAAGCCGGTCCGCCCCTCCTCCTCGACGCTCGACGCTTCCACGTGGCGAAAGCTACCACCGCGCGGCGGGCCGCGTAAAGGGGGTTGGGTGGCGGATGTGGCGCGGGCATTACAGAGCTGTGGCTTCTGCGCCAGAAGCCGATTGCGGAGGGCTTGGCTCGGGTAGCCTTGCCCTTCAAGCAGCGAGAGCCGCCCGTGGCCCCTCATCATCTTCAGACACTGCCCCGTGGAGGGGCTGACCCGCTGGCGACCTACGCCTACGGCGAGGCGTTGGCAGAGGGCCGCGGCAGGACGCTCGCGCTCGTTGCGCCCGTCTCAGAGCGCAACCTCAACCGCCAGCACCACCCGCTGATGAGCCCGCTGGTCTGGGACCTCGGCCACATCGCGGCCTTCGAGGACCTATGGCTCTGTCGCAGCGCGGGCCTCGACCCGTTGCGACCCGAGCTGTCCGAGGTCTACGACGCCGCCGAGACCCCCCGCTCGGACCGGGGCGAGATCGGCTACCTGCGCCGGGCAGAGGCGCTCGACTTCATGCAACAGATGCACGAGCGCGCGCTGGCGGCGCTCGAGATCGCGGACATCTCCCCCGACGGCGACCGGCTCAACGCCGGCGGCTTCGTGTGGGAGATGCTGATTGCCCACGAGCACCAGCACAACGAGACGATGCTCCAGACGCTGCAGCTCGTGGGCCCCGACGTCTACTCGCCCAGCCGGTGGCCGCTGCCGCCCGCACCGCAGCTGGGCGGCCCCGACGCCGTCGAGGTGGTAGCGGGACCCTTCCGCATGGGCGATCCCGACCGCGAGTTCGCCTACGACAACGAGCGCCCCCGCCACGAGGTTCACGTGGACGCGTTCTCGATCGATCGAACGGCGGTCACCAACGCGGCCTTCCTGGAGTTCGTCGCGGACGGTGGCTACTCCCGCTCGGAGCTGTGGGACCCCGCAGGATGGGAGTGGCGCACCGGCGAGGAGGTCGAGCGGCCGCTTTTCTGGACCGCCGACGGAGCCGAGCGCCGTTTCGAGCGCGTCGCCGAGATCGAGCCGGACATGCCCGTGATGCATGTGTCCTGGTTCGAGGCGGACGCCTTCGCGCGCTGGCGCGGAGGGCGGCTGCCGACCGAGGGCGAGTGGGAGAAGGCGGCGGCGTTCGATCCCGCCACCGGGGGGTCGCGTCGGTGGCCGTGGGGCGACGAGGAGCCCAGCCCTCAGCGGGCCAACCTCGATCAGCTCGCGTTCAGCCCCGCGCCCGCCGGATCGCTTCCGGCGGGCGCGTCGGCCTGCGGAGCGCTCGGCATGGTGGGCGACTGCTGGGAGTGGACGGCGAGCCGGTTCGGCGGATATGAGGGCTTCGAGGCCTTCCCCTACCCGCAGTACTCGGAGGTCTTCTTCGGCGGCGACTTCCGCGTGCTGCGCGGGGGTTCGTGGGCCACCCGGGCGAGCATCGCGCGCAACACCTTCCGAAACTGGGACCATCCGCAGCGCCGCCAGATCTTCGTCGGCTTTCGCTGCGCCTACGACGCGCGATGACGATCTCCGCCCCCGCCGAGCGGATGGCCGCCGATGTGCGCGACGGCTTGGCCCGCTCGCCCAAGGAGCTCGCCCCCAAGTACTTCTATGACGAGCGCGGATCGGAGCTGTTCGACCGCATAACGACGGTCCCCGAGTACTACCCCACGCGCTGCGAGCGGGCGATCCTCAACCGTCACGCGCAGGAGATCGTGGCGGGCATGGAGGAGCTGGTGGAGCTGGGATCGGGCACGGCATCCAAGACGCGCGCGCTGCTCTACGCGATGGCCGCGGCGGGGACCCTGGCCCGCTACGTGCCCTTCGACGTCGACGCCTCGGTGGTCGCCATGGCCGAGGAGGAGCTTTCTGAGCTCTACCCCGGCCTGGAGGTCCACGGGGTGGCAGGCGACTTCGACCACGACCTCGGCCGGATCCCGGCGGGCGAGCGCAGGCTGTTCGCGTTCCTCGGTGGGACGATCGGCAACTTCCACCCACCCGAACGCGCCGCCTTTCTCGCGCGGGTGCGGTCTTTGATGGGCCCGACGGATCGGCTGGTGCTCGGTACCGACCTGGTGAAGGACCGCGCCACGCTCGAGGCCGCCTACGACGACTCGGAGGGCGTCACCGCCGCCTTCAACAAGAACGTGCTGGCCGTCCTCAACGACGGGCTGGGCGCCGACTTCGATCCCGACGCCTTCGAGCACGTGGCCCGCTGGGTGCCGGAGCGCTCGCGGGTGGAGATGCTGCTGGGCTCGGTGCGCGATCAGACCGTCTCGATCCCGGGCGCCGGCATCGAGGTGGCCTTCGAGGCCGGCGAGGAGATGCGCACCGAGATCAGCACCAAGTTCACCCCGGACCGGATCGAGGCCGAGCTGGAGGGTGCGGGGCTCGCTTTGGAGCGCCTGCTCTGCGATGACGAGGGGCTGTTCGCCGTGAGCGTCTCACGCGCAGACCACAATCCGCCCGGAACCGCGCGAGCGCGCGACGGCCAATAGCATCGCGGCCGTGAAGCTCGACGGCATCGGCGCGTTCATATCCGGGGGAGCCTCTGGGCTGGGCGAGGCGACCGCGCGGCTGCTGGTCGAGCGCGGCGCGCGGGTGGCGATCGCCGACGTGAACGACGAAAAGGCCGACGCGCTTGCGACCGAGCTCGGTGACTCCGCGCACGCCTTCCACGCCGATGTGACCGACGAGGCCGAGGTCGAGGCGGCGGTGGCCGGCGCGCGCGAGGCGCTCGGCGAGCTGCGCCTGGCGGTCGGCTGCGCCGGCGTGGGCTGGGCCGAGCGCACGGTGTCCAAGCGCGGCCCCGCGCAGCTGCAGCCCTTCGAGACCGTCGTGCGGGTGAACCTGATCGGGATGTTCAACGTGCTGCGCCTCTGCGCCGCGGCGATGAACGACAACGAGCCTGATGGCGAGAACGGCGAGCGTGGGGCGGTCGTGATGACGGCATCGATCGCCGCCTACGACGGCCAGATCGGCCAGACCGCCTACGCCGCCTCCAAGGGCGGGATCGTCGGCCTCACGCTTCCGGCTGCTCGCGACCTCGCCGGGCGCGGCATCCGCGTGTGCACCATCGCCCCCGGGCTGTTCGACACCCCGCTGCTGGCGGCCCTGCCCGAGGAGGCGCGCCAGGCGCTCGGCGCCGGCATCCCCTTCCCCCAGCGCCTGGGCCGGGCGGCTGAGTACGCCCACTTGGCGGCAGCGATCGCCGAGAACCCGATGCTCAACGGAGAGACGATCCGCCTCGACGGGGCGTTGCGGATGCCGCCGAAGTAGTCGCGGCCGGCGACGCCACGGGCGGCGCCGCCGCTGCGGTGCGACGGTCCGGGACCGTGTAACGCACGTAGCAAGCCTGATGCTGGTGATGCTTTAGCATCGGCATCATGCGCACCACGGTCCGGCTGTCCGACGAGCTGGTGCTCGCCGCAAAGCGCCGCGCTCGCGAGCGGGGCCAGTCCCTCGGTGAAGTGATAGACGCGGCGTTACGCCGTGAGCTTGCGACGCCCACGACGCCTGCAGAGCGTCCACGAGTACCGGTGTTCCGGGGCGGGACGGGTGCGCGACCTGGCATCGACCTCACTTCCAATCGAGCGCTGAGCGAGGTACTCGACGAGCCGGTTGACCTCCAGGAACGGCGCTGAGTGCTCCTGCTCGACGCGAATGTGATCCTGGCCGCGCACCGAGACGATCATCCGCTGCACGCGGCGGTTCGTCGGTGGTTCGATCAGACGCTCGAGGGCGACGAGCCCTTCGGCATACCCGCGCTCGCGTGGCACACCTTCCTGCGCATCGCTACCAACCGACGGATCTTCGCGGTACCGACGCCGCGGGCGGACGCGTTCGAGTTCATGGAGGCCACCTGCGCGCAGCCCCTCCACGTCGCGGTCGCGGCCGGGGCTCGACACCTCGCACTCCTACGCGAGCTCTGCGAAGAGGCGGACGCCGTGGGGGACCTCGTGCCCGATGCGGTGCTCGGAGCCGTCGCTCTGGAGTACGACTGCGACCTGATCACGCTCGACCGCGACTTCGCACGCTTTCCCTCGGTCCGCCACAGGCGTCCCGCCTGATCGCCGGGCGCCCTCCGGACGCTGCGAAGCTGATGGTGCTCGTGGGACCTCCGGCCAGCCCGACAGAGAGCCGAGAGGTACAGGTCCGTAGTCTTGCTGCCTGCTCTCGACCACCAAGGAGAAACCGACCCATGCCCCAAGCCGTGATCGTCGACATCGCCCGGACCCCGATCGGCCGCGCCTTCAAGGGCTCGCTGGCGCCGCTGCGTCCCGACAACATGGGCGCCTTCATCGTCGACGCGCTGCTGGAGCGCAACCCCGAAGTGGACCCCGCCACGGTCGAGGAGGTCGTCACGGGCTGCGGGCTGCCCCAGGGCCGCCAGGCCTTCAACATCGGCCGCGCGATCGCGCTGCTCTCCGAAAAGCTGCCCGAGACCGTCAACGGCAGCACCGTGTCGCGGTACTGCGCCTCGGGCCTCGACGCCATCCGGATCGCCTCCAACAACGTGACCGCAGGCCAGGGCGACATCTACGTGGCCGCCGGGGTCGAGGCGGTGTCTCAGTACAACGAGCGCCAAGAGGCAGCCGGCGAGTCCGACCAGAACGAAAAGCTCCAGGGCAAGGAGGACGGCCAGCCCGACGTCTACATCGGGATGGGCTTCACCGCGGTCAACGTGGCCAACAAGTACGGCGTGACCCGCGAGGCGATGGACGAGTACGCCCAGCGCTCCCAGGAGCTCGCGGTGGAGTCGCAGGAGAGCGGGTTCTTCGACCGCGAGATCGTGCCCGTGACCCTCGACGACGGCACCGAGGTGGCAAAGGACGACGGCCCGCGCGCCAGCTCGTCGCTCGAAAAGCTCGCCGAGCTGCCCGAGGCCTTCGGGGGCGGAGGGGTGACCGCGGGCAACTCGTGCCCGCTCAACGACGGCGCCGCAGCGGCCCTGGTCATGTCAGAGGACAAGGCGTCCGAGCTGGGGTTGAAGCCGCGCGCGAAGATCATCACCGCGGCCACCTGGGGCAACGAGCCCGAGTACATGGGCGTCGCGCCGATCGGCGCGATTCGCAAGGTGCTCGAGCGGGCCGGGATGACGATCGCCGACATCGACACGGTCGAGCTCAACGAGGCGTTCGCCGCCCAGGTGATCCCGATCATGAGCGAGGTCGGCATCGACCAGGACAAGCTCAACACCCACGGCGGCGCGATCGCCCTCGGCCATCCCTTCGGGATGACCGGCGCCCGGATCATGGGCACCCTGCTCAACGCGATGGAGACCGACGACCACCAGGTCGGGATCGAGACGATGTGCGTCGCCGGCGGCCAGGGCGAGGCGATGGTGGTCGAGCGACTGAACTGAGGCGTCGCCAGGGCGTTGGAGCGAGCTCAGCCAGGGAGCGGACGTAGTCCCGCCGCTGCGGCCGCGTCGCGCAGCTCGTGGTCGAAGCAGGCGAATGACTCGAGCTCGGGATCGGCGTCGCGCGCGGCGAGGGCCGAAGCCAGTTGGACCGCGTCGCAGGCGCGCAGTGAGTTGGTGGCCAGGAGCCCGGCGGCCCGCTCGAGGATCGTCGCGCTGAGGGCGAGCACGGCGAAGCGAGCGACAACCTCATCGGTGCCGAGCAGGTCGGCCTCGAAGGCCGTGGCGAGCAAGGAAGCCTGCGCGGGCGACAGCTCACCCAGCCGGCACTTGCGCCACAGCGCGGCCGTCACCTCGACCCGTGCGATCGCTGAGACGGCGATCGCGCCCAGCGATCGAACCTCCTTCGCCCCCTCCTCGTCCGCGTAGAGCTTGAC
>JBBSLY010000070.1:0-7554 GCA_038233455.1 Solirubrobacterales bacterium
CCGTCGACGGAGACCTCGGGCAGCCCGCGCAGCGCGTCCTCGGGCCTGCCGTCGCGCTCGTCCCTCGGGTCGGGCCGTTGCGCGGGCTGCTCGACGACGGCGATGGCCCCGAGCCCGCGACCGTAGATCACCAGGGCACCGGGGCGGCCTTCGTGAGCGATCAGACGCACCTCGCGGCGAGGCAGCCCGGCCAGCTTCTCGGGGGCGGCGAGCTCGAAGGGCAGGGCCTTGCGGACGGCCGCGAGGCCGGTGACGCGCTCTCGGTTCTTCTTGCCCTTGCTCCGCTCGCCGCGCTCGTCGCCCTTCTCGCGCGGAGGATCGACCCGGACCACACGGGTCCCGGCCGGCGGCTCGACGGCCACGTCGGAAAGCGGCACGGCGTCGTAGGAGACCTCCGTGACCGAGAGGTCGAGCACCGGCTCGCTCTCGCCCTGGGCGTAGACCGCGGCCCGCAGGGGCACGCCGCGGACGGCGTCCCAGGCGATCTCGGCCGCGCCGAGAAGGCCGCCGTCGTTGCGCGGGGCCATGCGCACCGAGTAGGCCGGGCGCCCGGCGCGGGACTCGGGTCGCGCTCCGGAAAGCTGGACCCGCTCGGCGAGCCGAGCGAGCTTGCGCTCGATCTCGGCCAGCGTGGGGGGCTTGCGGCGGTCCTTGCCGCGTCGGCTCTCGCGCTTCTCATCGTCAGGCATCTCCGCCCGATAGACGGTCCTCGAGCTCGCGTCGTAGAGGGTCAGGGTGCGGCCGTCGGAGGCCACCTGGGCATCGCCGCGGCGCGACTGGAGCTCGAGGCGCATGCGCCCGTCGGGGCGCGCCCAGAGACGGCCCGAGGCCCCGGCGAGGAGGGGCGGCGCCTCTCCGTGGGGTAGGGCACCGGCCGGCAGGAGCCGGTTGGCGAACTCGATCCGGGCGCTCACCCCGGCCGGCGGCGGGGCGGTCGCGGCGCGTTGGACGGCCTCGGCCAGCGGGCGCGGCGGCGGCGTCTCCCCTCCGCCGAGCGCGGCGGAGGCGACCGCGGCGGTGATCGCCAGGCCGGCGAGAGCCATCACGAGGACGGTTAGACGGGCGCGGGACAAAGATCGAATGCGGCTCATGTGGCTCTCCGAATCGGATTGGTGGCTGGCTCGCTCAAAGTAGGGGCGGCGGGGATCGAACCCGCGATCTCCGGCTTGAAAGGCCGGCGTCCTAACCGCTAGACCACGCCCCCCGGAGCATCGATTGTAGGTGCGCGCCCGGTTCGCCCCGCCGCGGTTCCTCCGCCGCGGCAGAGGGTAAGGTCGCAGGCGTGGCTCGAGAAGATCCGAACCCGAAGGTCGATCCCGACCCGGCACCCGCCGAGGGCTCGAACGTCGAAAAGGAGCCCGGCGACTGGGTGACCGGCGAGGAGCCCATGACCGGCGCGCAGGCGTCCTACCTGAAGACCCTCGCCGAGCAGGCCGGCGAGTCCTTCGACCCCACCTTGAACAAGGCCGCGGCGTCGCAGCGCATCGACGAGCTGCAGCAGAAGACGGGACGCGGCCGGTGAGCGAGCCGAGGGCCGCCGGCGACTATTGTCGAGGTTCGCTGTACCACGTCGTACGTCTTTCTGTTGCGTAGCGTAGGCGGGCGGAGCATCAGTTCACGTCGGTGACGGCGACGGACCGCTCTGCCTCGGTGAGGGCCACTGACGAGCACGAAGCCGGCCACGCGATGACGCCGGACTGATCTGACCGATACTCGGGGCCAGCCGCGGCGGACTGGTCGCATCCAGGCAGATGAGAGTCTCACGCCCAGCTCATCGACGCTTCCTAACGTCGGATTCTCTGTCCGACCAGCAAAGGAGACATGCGATGACGGAGAAGGTAAAAAAGATCCTGGTGGGCATCGCCGCCCTCGGTGCGCTCGCACTGGGCGGTTCGGCGCTGGCCAACGCGGCGTCCTCGGGCAAGGACACCGGCACACAGGAGCAGAGTGAGCCCGCCGAGGGCAGCGAGGGCGAGAACAGCGCGGCCGACACCGACGACGTCCAGGATGAGAACGGCACGGACGACGCCTCCGAGAAGGGCGATAAGGAGGGCGAGTCCGACGGGCCCGTCACCGGCGAGACCGCCTCGCGCGCCAAGGAGGCGGCCGCTGCGGAGACCGGCGGTAAGCCGGGCAACATCGAGCGCGACAATGAGAAGGGCGCCGCCTACGAGGTCGAGGTTACGAAGGCGGACGGGACTCAGGTCGACGTGCGGCTCGATGAGCAGTACAAGGTCGTAGCGGTCGACGACGACAACGACCAGGGCGAGGCCGGAGAGGAGGGCGCCGAGGGCAAGTAGGCCAGATCCGCGACACCTGCTCCCAACCAGGAGCCCGCGGCCCCGGCCGCGGGCTCCTGGCGTTGCGGGCCCATCGAGTCGGCCTGTCGCACCCTTCCTCACAGAGCGCGCAGTCGTCGCCTCCGGGCACCGTCGTCAGGTTGCTCGGCCACCGCCCCTCCGCCCGGCACTCATCCGGCACTCATTAGGCCGTGTCAGGCTCGCGCCATGCGAGTCCTGATCGTGGAAGACGAGATCAAGATGGCCGCGCTCATACGCCGAGGTCTCCGCGAGGAGGGCCTGTCGGCCGACGTGGCCATCAAGGGTGAGGACGCGCTCTGGATGGCCGGTGCCACCGGGTACGACGCGATCGTGCTCGACGTGATGCTGCCGGGACTCGATGGCTTTCAGACCTGCACCAAGCTGCGCGAGAAGGGCGTCTGGGCCCCGGTGCTGATGCTTACCGCCCGCGATAGCGTGGAGGATCGGGTGGCCGGCTTGGACGGCGGAGCGGATGACTACCTGGCCAAGCCGTTCTCCTTCGCCGAGCTGCTCGCGCGCCTGCGCGCACTCGTGCGCCGGGGACCCATCGAGCGGCCCACCGTGGTCGAGGTCGGCGACCTGCGGCTCGACCCGGCCAGTCATCAGGTTTGGCGGGGCGCGACCGAGATCGAGCTGTCCCCGAAAGAGCTCGCACTGCTGGGGACCTTCATGCGTCAGCCGGGAGTGGTGCTCTCCCGATATCACCTGCTTGAGCACGCGTGGGACTACGAGTACGAGAATCGCTCCAACGTGGTCGACGTCTACGTTCGCTACCTGCGCGAGAAGATCGACCGTCCTTTCGGTGCGGAGTCGATCGAGACTGTCCGCGGCGCCGGATACCGGCTGCGCGCGGCGCCTTCGGCTTGAGACGCCTGCCGATCCGCGTCAAGTTGACGCTGGCCTTCGCCGGCGTGATGACGGTGGTGCTGATCGCGGTCGGGACGTTTCTCTACCTCCGCTTCGAGAGTGACTTGCGCGCTTCGGTGGATCGGGGTCTGCGCTCCCGTGCGGGCGACCTGACGGCACTGGTACGACAGGCGGATTCGGGACTGACCGATTCGGGGAGCAGCCCGCTGAGCGAGCAGGGAGAGGGTTTTGCCCAGATCGTCAACGAGGGTGGGCGAGTGATCGACGCGACCGCGGAGGTGGGCAAGCGCCGGTTGCTCGATGAGGCGACCCTCGCGAAGGGCCGGGCGGGCACGCTTACGCTTCAGCGCCGGGGGGTGCTCGATGAGGACGAGCCGACGCGACTTCTGGCCACGCCCGTTCGCGCCCAGGACCAGGCGCTGGTCATCGTCGTGGGCACTTCTCTCGAGGGCAGCGAGGATTCCCTCGAGAGTCTGCGAGCGCTCCTCCTGGTCGGAGGCCCCGTAGCCCTGCTGCTCGCATCGCTCGCAGGCTACGGCGTGGCGGCCGCGGCGCTGAGGCCGGTCGAAGCGATGCGCAGGCGGGCCGCGGAGATCGAAGACACCGCGCCCGAGCAGCGGCTGCCTGTGGCAGCGGCAGACGATGAGATAGGCCGCCTCGGGGAGACCTTGAACGCCATGCTGGATCGGCTTGAGGCGTCCTTCGCACGTGAGCAGACGTTCGTTTCCGACGCCAGCCACGAACTACGCACGCCGCTGGCGATCCTCAAATCCGAGCTCGAGCTGGCGCTGCGGGCGGGTCGCTCCAAAGAGGAGCTGGTCGACGCACTGCGCTCGGCGGCCGAGGAGACCGACCGCTTGGCGCAGCTGGCCGAGGACCTGCTCGTGATCGCGCGCTCAGATCGCGGGCGCCTTCCCGTCAGGCCCTCCTGCGTCGACGCCCGCGAACTACTCGAGGGCGTCAGAGACCGGTTCATCCATCGCGCTCAGCAGGAGGGACGCGTACTCGAGGTATCCGCAGAACCGGGAATCGCGCTGTCAGTCGATCCGCTTCGGATGGAGCAGGCGCTCGGGAACGTGGTCGACAACGCGCTCCGCCACGGCGCCGGACCGGTGCGCCTCGCCGCGGTTGAGGCCGACGGGGTCGTTGAGCTGCGCGTGTCCGACCGGGGCGAAGGCTTCCCTCAAGCCTTTCTCGGGCGAGCTTTTGACCGGTTCACGCGTGCGGACGACGCGCGCGGGCGCGGCGGCAGCGGCCTGGGCCTCGCGATCGTCGACGCCATCGCCCGCGCGCACGGCGGCAAGGCTGACGCGTGCGACGGCAACAGTGGCGGCGCCGATGTGTGGATCGAGCTGCCCAAGCCGTGGCCGGAGCCGGCTTCCTGATCGTGCCGTCCCGTCGGTTGCCCCCTCTTCAGCCGAAGGCGGGTCAGCGAAGCGAACCCCGGTCGCCGACGGGAGCGGCCGCGTCGCCGATTGCTCGTCGTGACGAGCCGAGCAGCGTCAGGGCGCAGACCATAAGCCAGGCGAGCCCCGCACTGTAACCGGCCACTACATCGGAGGGGTAGTGGACACCCAGGTAGACCCGGCTGAACCCGATCGCGAGTATCAGCGCCGAAGCGAGGAAAATGACCAGCCCCTTGGCCCATCGTGGACTGACGGCTGTCGCGACCACGAACGCGAGCGCTCCGTAGACGACCAGGGAGACCATTGCGTGGCCACTCGGGAAAGAGAAGCCGGCCGCGGTCGCCAACGGGTCGGTGAACGACGGGCGCGGGCGTGCAAAAGCCAGTTTCAACGTCGTGTTCAGGGCCTCGCCCCCGGCGAGCGCAGCTCCCATGAGCGCCGCGTGGACGGGGCGGTGACAGCGGACCAGAGTCAGGATGGCCACGAGCGTGACCGGCACGAGTACGAGCGCGCTGCCAAGGTGGGTGACCACGGTGAGGGCACCGGTGGCCAGGCCGGTCGCCTGAGCGTGCACCGAGGCGGCCACTCCACGATCGAGGAACACGATCCATTCGCGGTCGGCCACATCCTCTGCGAGCTTCGAGAAGAGCAGGACGCTCGCGGCGAGTATCCCGAAGAGCCAGAGGTGCGGACCCAGCCACATCGAGGAGCCGTGACGCATCCACGGGGACGTAGTGGCGTCGATGCCGGACACCCTCTGAAGCGGCTCACCTGGACCCGCGTCGGCACGTTTGCTCATGCGGCTCTCCGGGCGGCCAGTACGGCGATGCCTCGGTGCCACAACCTGCGGGCTCGTGCCCTCCCGGAGCCGAGCACCTCCGCGCGTTTCGGAAGCGATGCCCGCGCGACGTTCACTCGCCTTCGCCGTCGGCCGCGCCCGAGGAGCACGCCGAGGCCGGCGATTGCGACGACGCCCAGGATCAGGGCGGCCAGCCCCGCGGCACCGAGTAGACGCTCGGCCGTACTCCCGAGAAAGAAGCTCAAGAGGCCGATCGACGCCGCGGGCTGGGGCTGGGCGCCACCGGGACCAGCGCGCTGTTCCTGGTGGCGATCCTCGGTCTCGTCAGCTACCTCACGATCACCAAGAAGGACCAGACGCCCCGGAGGTCGTCGCCGCCGAAGCCTGAGCCGGCCAGAAAGGGGTTCTCCTGGTCGACGACGCTGAGCGTGCCGAGGCTCTCTTATGATCGAGTTTCCGGCCCCCGTAGCTCAGTTGGTCAGAGCGGCGGACTTTTAATCCGCGCGGCGAAGGTTCGAGTCCTTCCGGGGGCATCCGGCCGCGCGACCTCGGCGCCGGCCAGACCGCTCGCTCAGTGGCGGAAGTGCCGCCGCTTCGTCAGCACCATGGCCACGCCGGCGCGATCGCAGGCCTCGATGACCTCGGTGTCGCGCCGCGAGCCGCCAGGCTGGATGATGCCGCGCACGCCCGCCTCGATCGCCACCTCGGGGCCGTCGGCGAACGGGAAGAAGGCGTCGGAGGCCATCACGCCGCCGGACAGCGCGGCGCCGCCCTTCTCGACGGCGAGCCGGACGGAGTCGACGCGGCTCATCTGTCCCGCCCCGATGCCGACCGTGGCCATGTCCCGGGCCAGCACGATGGCGTTCGAGCGCACGTGCTTGCACACCTTCCAGGCGAAGAGGAGGTCGTTCCACTCCTCTTCGGTGGGCTCACGCTGGGTGACGACCCCCATGTCCTCGCGCGACTCCGGGGACTCGTCGCGATCCTGCACGAGCAGGCCGCCGCGCACGCGTGCGAACTCGTGGTCGTGGTCGGGCCAGCCGCGGCGCTCGGCGTCGCGCATGATGCGCAGGGTCTCCTTCTGCTGGAGGAGCTCGCAGGCGTCGTCGTCGTAGTCGGGCGCGAAGACCATCTCCACGAACATCTCGCTCAGCTGCTCGGCCAGCGCGTGGTCGACGGGGCGGTTGACGCAGACGACGCCGCCAAAGGCGCTCGTCGGGTCGGTGGCCAGCGCGCGCCCGAAGGCCTCGTGGGCGCTGCCGGCGACCGCGCATCCGCACGGGTTGTTGTGCTTGACGATCGCCGCTGCCGGACCGTCGAACTCACCGATCAGCCTGCGCACGGAGTCAAGGTCGAGCAGGTTGTTGAAGGAGAGCTCGCGGCCGTGCAGCTTGGAGACCATCGAGAGCAGGTGCGTGCGGGCTCCGGCCTGCGCGTAGTAGGCGGCGCGCTGGTGAGGGTTCTCGCCGTAGGAGAGGTCGAGGATCTTCTCGTAGGCGCGCACGTACAGGGCCGGGAAGTCCTGCTCGCGCTCGGAGAACCAGCGCGCCACCGCGGCGTCGTAGCGCGCGGTCAGGGAGAAGGCCTCGAGCGCGAGCGCCTGCCGCGTCTGGGCCGAGATCCGGCAGCCGAGGGTGTGCAACTCCTCGAGCACCGCGTCGTAGCTCTCCGGCTTGACCACCGAGGCCACGTAGGCGTGGTTCTTGGCCGCCGCGCGGATCATGGTCGGACCGCCGATGTCGATGTCCTCGATCACCTCGGCGTCGCTGGCGCCGCGCCGGTTCGCCGTGCTCTCGAAGGGATACAGGTTCACGCATACGAGGTCGATCGGCTCGATCTCGTGCTCCTCGAGGGTCGCGGAGTGGGCCGGGTCGGAGCGCACCGCCAGCAGGCCGGCGTGGATGCGCGGGTTGAGCGTCTTGACGCGGCCGTCGAGCACCTCGGGGAACCCGGTCAGGTCCTCCACCGCGCGGCTCTCGATGCCGGCGTCGGCGAGCTTGCGCGCGGTGCCGCCGGTGGAGATGAGCTCGACGCCGAGATCGGCCAGCCCGCGGGCGAAGTCGATGACCCCGCGCTTGTCGGAGACGCTGATGAGTGCACGGCGCACCCGCACCTCGGCGGGCGGGTTGAGCGGTGGAGCGGTCGCGGGCGCGCACCCGGC
>JBBSLY010000071.1:0-7446 GCA_038233455.1 Solirubrobacterales bacterium
GGCGCGGCGCTGATGGCCAATCCGATCGGCGCCCCGCTGCTGGTATCCGACGGCGACGAGCTGTCGGCGGTCACGCAGGACACGCTCGACCGCCTCGATCCGAAGGGCTCCGACCTCTCCAAGGACGCCCAGGTGATCAGGATCGGAGACGAGCCGGCCCGCCCCGACGGCTACAAGACGGCCGTCATCGAGGGCAAGGACCCCTACGAGCGCGGCGCGGCCATCGACCGCTTCTTCTCCGCCGCCAAGGGCGAGGCCTCCGCGAGCGTGGTGATCGCGTCGGGTGAGAGGGCCGAGTACGCGATGCCGGCCGCCGCCTGGGCCGCGCGCTCCGGCGACTCGGTCCTGCTGACGAGGAAGGACAAGCTGCCCGAGGAGACTCGCAAGGCCCTGACCGAGCACGAGAAGCCGGCCATCTATGTGCTCGGCCCCGAGGACGTGATCTCGGAGAAGGTCGTCGAGGAGCTCGAGAAGCTCGGCAAGGTGACCCGGATCGAGGGTGAGACCCCGGTGGAGAACGCGATCGAGTTCGCCCGCTTCGACGCGCGGCGCGGAAGCTTCGGCTGGGGAATCGAGGTCCCGGGCTACAACTTCACGCTCGCCAATACGGCGCGCCCCCTCGATGCAGCGGCCTCCGCCGCCCTCGCCACGAAGGGCGTGTTCGCACCGCTGCTGCTGACCGACGACGCCGACGAGCTGCCAAAGCCGCTCGAGCTGTACCTGCTGAGCGTGCAGCCGGGCTTCGAGGACGACCCGGGCCAAGCGGTCTACAACCGGATCTGGATCCTCGGCGACGACAGCCAGGTCTCGGTGGACGTCCAGGCCCGCCTCGACCAGGTCACCGAGCTGATCCCGGTGCAGGCCAACGCGCCTTAGGATTGCGCGTATGAGCGAGTACGAGCAGCCGGGACGCCTCGAGCGCGAGCCCACGCCGGAGGACGTCCGCCAGCTGATGGGCGCCTCGGCGCCTCACTTCGCCCCCCACTTGCGCAACCGCATCCAGACGTTGATCGCGGGGCTCGAGCCCGATCATGCGGTCAGGATCGAGGGCGAACGCGCCATCGCGCGGCTCGACGAGGTAGCGAAGGGTGCCGAGCGCCGTGGCGAGGCCGGGCGCGACGAGCCGGGCATGCCGAGCCTGCGCGCGAGCCCCGACCTCGCCTGAGGATCGCCCGTGAGCGCCCAGGCCTCGCCAGCGCGCCCGCCGGCTTCCTCCGCGCTCGAGCGGGCCCGCGCGCTCCTCGACCACGACGCCGCCGCGCAGGCGCGCGTCACCCCGGAGGGCTACCTGGACCTGATCGGCGGTGTCGCTCCGGCCTCCACCGGCATGGTGCAGGACTTCATGCTGAGCGGCCTCGTGCCACGCATCTACGAGCGCTGGTGGAGGCCGGCACTCGGGCGCGCGATCAAGGGGGCACTCGGGCCGAGCATGCGCGACGAGCACCGGATCGCGCACCTGCTGCTGTCGCTCTCACCCGGCGACGCCGTGCTCGACGTGGCGTGTGGGACCGGCAACTTCACACGGGGCTTCGCCGAGACCGTGGGGCCGGAGGGGCTTGCCGTGGGCATCGACGTCTCGGAGACGATGCTCGCCCGCGCCGTCACCGACACGGCCGCTTCGCACCTCGGCGACCGGGCCGCCTACGTGCGCGGCGACGCCTCCGAGCCGGTCTTCGTGCGCGGAGTCTTCGACGGGGTCTGCTGCTTCGCAGCGCGGCACCTGTTCGCCGACCCCGAGCGCGCCCTGGACCAGATGACCGAGCTGCTGGCCCCCGGCGGGCGGATCGCGATCCTCACCAGCGCCCGCGGCAGGACCGCCCCCCTGCGTACCGTCGAGTCGATCGCCGGCGCGCGCAGCGGCATGCGGCTGTTCGAACGCGACGAGGTGGTGGAGGCGCTGACGCGGCGCGGCTTCGAGGACACGCGCCGGCGGGTGGCGGGGCTGACCCAGTTCGTGGGCGGACGGCTGGCGTAGGGCCTGGCAATGGCGCGGCGCAGGCCCTAAGGTGGCAAGCGTGCCAGTCCGCCGGTTTGCCCTCCTCGCTGTGCTCGGCGTACTGCTGCTGGCCCCCGCCGCCGGCGCTCAGGCACCGGCGCGGACGATCTCGGTCACCGGAGACGCACTGCTGCGGGCGGCCAACGATACGGCACGGGTGGGCTTTCGCGTCAAAGCGCGCGGACCCACCTCCGCGAAGGCACTGCGCAGAAGCTCCGCCCGGCTGAGAAAGGTGGTGGGCGCCCTCGGCATCCTCGGCATCCGAGGCACCGACCTGCGCACCGGCCGGGTGCGGGTTGCGAGGCGCCGAGGCCGCCGTGGACGCAAGCTGCCGGGCTTCGTCGCAAGCAGCGGCGTCACCACCGTGGTGCGCGACGTGGAGCGGACCGGCGCGGCGATCGACGCCGCAGTGCTCGCGGGCGCGAGCTCTGTGTCTGGTCCAAGCTTCTTCATCTTTGACCCCGCCGCGCTGCGCCGCCGCGCGCTCGTGCGCGCCCTCCGTGACGCTCGCGCGAAGGCTGTCGATCTCGCCGCCGAGGCCGGCCTGACGCTCGGCAAGCCGATCAGCATCCGCGAGAGCACCTTCGTGGACTCGCTGAGCGACTTCGACAGGGAGGGCGGCGAAGGCTTCACTCAAGAAGGCCGCGCGTTCGCCCCCGCTCCCACCCGGCCCGGGCGCACTCAGGTGGCCGGCACCGTCTACGTCGTGTTCGAAGCCGAGTAGCGCCGGCTACACGCGCAGGCAACGCAACCCCACCCCGCGCGGCGCGGCGACTCGGCTCAGCCGCCGGCCGGCACGGCGGCGCCCAGGCCACTCAGCTCGGCCACCCGCTCGCGGTGCTCGCGGGCCGAGCCGAACAGCGCACCGTCGACCTTGGCGCGCTTGAGGAAGAAGTGCAGGTCGTGCTCCCAGGTGAAGCCGATGCCGCCGTGCACCTGAAGCGCAGAGGACGTCACGTTCCAGCCCGCGTCCGAGGCGCTCGCCTTTGCCATCGCCGCCGCCAGTGGCAGCGTCTCGGGCTCGGCCTCGGCCGCCCATGCCGCCCAGAGGGTGGTCGAACGGGTGCTCTCGACCTCGCGCAGCATGTCGGCGCAGCGGTGAGAGACGGCCTGGTAGGCGCCAATCGGCCGGTCGAACTGCTTGCGCTCGCGCGCGTACTCGACGCTCATCTCCATCGTGCGCTGGCAGATGCCTGTGAGCTCCGCCGCGACCGCGGTCGCGATCCGGTCGAGCGCCGGGGCGGGATCGCTCGCCAGCGCCTCGCCCTCCCCCGAAGGCCTAACCCGCGCGTAGCGGCGGGTGGCGTCGATCGCCTCCACCGGCTCGATCTCGCAATCGAAGGCCTCGTACACAGCGCCGGCGCCATCCTCGAAGAGCACGATCACCGCGGCCGAGTCGGCGTCAGCCACGAGCGACCCCTCGCCGTCGCGGGCCAGGCCGGCGGCGCCGCGCGCCTCGCCCGAGGCGATCCCCGGCAGCCAGCGCGAGCGCTGCTCGTCGCTGCCCGCGTGTTGAAGCGCCAGCCCGGCGGCCGCGTTGGAGAGGAATGGGACGGGCGCCAGGCTGTAGCCGAGCTCCTCCATCAGGATCGCCAGCTCCACGGTGCCGAGGCCCTGGCCGCCGTGCTCCTCGTCGATGAAGATGCCGGTCCAACCGAGATCGGCAAGCTCGGCGAAGTGCGCGTCGTCGTAGCGGCGGGCCTCGGACAGCTCGCGCACCGCCTCGGGCTTGAAGCGCTGCGCCAGCAGATCGCGCGCGGTGCGCTTGATCGCCTGCTGGTCGTCGGTGAAGTCGAAGTTCATCTGAGCTTGGGCAATCCCAGGACCCGTTCGGAGATGATGTTCTTCAGGATCTCGGTCGTGCCGCCCTCGATCGAGTTGGCGCGGGCGCGCAGGAAGCGGTAGGTCCATTCGGAGTCCTTGGCCAGGCCGTCCTCGCCCTGGATCGCGACTGCCAGCTCGGTCAGGCCCTGGTTGACGGCCGACCACTGGAGCTTTGGCAGCGAGCCCTCGGGACCGGGCACGCCCGTCTTCATGATCGCCGTCAGGCCGCGCCAGGCGTTCAGGCGCAGCGCCTCGACCTCGATCAGCAGCGAGGCGATTTGCTGGCGCACGATCGGATCGCCGGCCACGCCGCGCTCGTTGGCCAGCTCGATCAGCTGTCCCAGGGCGATCTTGACGCTGGCCGCCGCGGCCGCGCCGAGGCCCGCGCGCTCGTGCATCAGCGTGGTGATCGCCACCGCCCAACCGTTGCCGACCCCGCCGAGGACGTTCTCGTCGGGGATGTAGGCCTCCTCGAGGAACAGCTCGTTGAACTCGGCCTCGCCCGTGATCTGGTGCAGCGGGCGCACCTGCACCGCGTCCTGCTCCATATCGAGCAGGAAGTAGGTCAGGCCCTTGTGCTTGGGGGCGTCCTGATCGGTCCGCGCGACCAGCATGCACCACTTCGACACGTGGGCGAGGGTGGTCCAGACCTTCTGGCCGGTCACGTTCCAGCCGCCGTTCGACTTCACCGCCCGGGTCTTCAACGATGCGAGGTCGGAGCCGGAGTCGGGCTCGGAGAAGCCCTGGCACCAGATCTCCTCGGCGGAGAGGATCGGCTCGAGGTAGCGCTGCTTCTGCTCCTCTGAGCCGTGGGCGATCACCACCGGCCCGCCCATCACCAGGCCGAGCACGTTGGCGCTCGAGGGCGCCTTGGCGCGCGCCATCTCCTCGCCGTAGATCGCCTGCTCGATCAGCGTGGCTCCGCGGCCGCCGAACTGCTCGGGCCACGAGACGCCGGCATAGCCCGCCTCGTGGAGGCGCTTCTGCCACTCGACGCGAAAGGCGAAGCCCGCCTCGTCACCGGTGGGCTCCTCGCCGGGGTGGTTGTCGGCGAGCCAGCCGCGCAGCTCGTCGCGGAAGGCCTGCTCGTTGGGCGAGAGGGTCAGGTCCACCGGGGCGGCATGCTACTCAGCGAGGGACCGAGTCGGGGCGTAGGCCGCTGAGCAGGCGCAGCGCCACCCCACGCTCGGTCTCGCGTCCGTAGTAGGGGCCCGGGTTGTCGCTCGTCAGCACCGAGATCGCCAGCTGCCGCCTGCCCCTGCGCAACAGTGCCGCCTGGTGCTGGACCCGCGGGGTCCATGCGCTCTTGAAGTAGAACGCCCAGCCACGCGGAGCGACCTCGGCCATCCCCCACCGCTGCCGCGGCACGATCGAGCGCAGCAGTCGCATGGCGGTGTCGCGGTGGCGGCGGGTCACGAACCGGTCGAGGTCGAGGAACAGGCGCGTCAGGTCGGCCGCGGTGACGAGCGTCCTCGACCATCCTGAGCCCGTAGCGAAATCGCGCATGCCGACCCGGGCCGCGAGCCGGCCGAGGCCCCGGTTGCCGACGATCCCGTAGACATCGTGGGCGGCGAAGTTGGCCGAGCGCACGATCATCTGCTCGAGCAGCTCGCCCTCCGGCCGCCTCAAGGCCCGGCTGCGGACGCCGGGGCGGTTGAGGTAGGCCACGAGCAGCATGGGCTTGACGAGGCTCGCCGAGGTCATCTGGCGCCGGGCGTCGTAGGCATAGAGGCGCTTGCGGGTGCGCAGGGCGAAGGTCACCGTCCCGCGCCGCTTGGCCGCGTAGGCCTTGGCAGCGTGAATGGCGGGGCGCCAGTGCTCTCCGGTGAACGGCGCGGCCTCGACGGCGGGCGGCACGAGCAGCGCGGCGGCAAGGAGAGGGACGGACATGCGGGTGGCGAGGCTCACGACTGCATCTTCTACCCCGGCCGGGACGGGCGAACCGCTGCGCGTCTGTGGCCGGGCCGGCCCGTAGGATCCCCGACCATGAGCTCCGACGCACCGGCCCGCCCCACCGGCATCGACGGCAGCGCGCTCAAGGGCCCCTTCCCGGTCGGCGAGTACTCCGCCGCGCTGCGGGGGAGGCTGCGCGCGATGACGCGGGTGCAGGTCTTCGGGGAGGTCTCCAACCTCGGCGTGCGCGCCAAGGCCGTCTACTTCGAGCTGCGCGACTCGGGCGGCGCGCTGCCGTGCTCGATGTGGCGCAGCGACTACGACCGGGTCGGGGTCGAGCTCGAGAACGGAGCCCAGGTCGTGCTGGCGGGCGGGCCCGACTACTACCCCGGCAGCTCGGCCTCCTCACCGTCCTTCTCCTTCCGGGCCACGGGCCTGCGCATCGCCGGTGAGGGCGAGCTGCTCGCCCAGATCGAGCGGCTGCGGCGCAAGCTCGCCGCCGAGGGGCTGTTCGAGCGCCAGCGCGCGCTGGTGCGCCCGGCGCTGCCGCGCTCCATCGGCGTGGTCACCGGCGAGGGGGGCAAGGCGCGCGACGACGTGCTCGCAGGGCTCGGCCGCCGCGGCTGGAGAGGCAGGCTGGTGTGGGGGTTCGCTCCCGTCCAGGACCGTCGTGCGGCGCCCGCCATCGTTCGGGCGCTCCAGGACCTCGTGGCCGCGGGGGGTGTCGACACGATCGTCGTCGCACGCGGCGGCGGCTCGGTTATGGACCTGATGGCGTTCTCCGACGAGACCCTGTGCCGCACCGTCGCGATGTTGCCGGTGGCGGTGATCGCCTCGGTGGGTCACCACACCGACCGCACGCTCATAGACGACGTGGCCGCCTCGTCGTGCTCGACCCCCACCCACGCCGCCGAGACCGCGGTGCGCGTGCACTGCGACGAGGGTCGGTCGGCGATGCAAGCCGCCGCGGAGCGCCTCGATGGCTGCGGGCGGCGCGCCGTGGTGACCCGCGCGCGCCGCCTGGAGGCCCTGAGCCGCGCGCCCGCGGAGCACGTCTCGCGCCACCGCGCCCGCCTGCACCAGCAGCTGCGCGAGCTGCGCGCGTCCGGGCGGCGCGGCGTCTCGACGCGAGAGCGGGGCACGGCGAGTCACGCGCTGGTGCTCTCTCGCAAGGCGACCTCCACGGGCTTGGACACGCGGCGTGCCGCGGCGGCGCTGACCCGCGCGGGCCTCGACCTCGATCGTGTCGGCGTCGCCGCGATCGCCCGGCGAGCGCGCGACCTCGAGCGCCTGCGGCGGGCGCTCGCGGCCCACGACCCCGAGCTGACGCTCGCGCGTGGCTACGCCCTGGTGGAGGATGGCGCGGGGGAGCTGGTCACCACCGCGGCCGCGGCGCGGGAGGCTGGTCGTGTCTCGGTGCGTTTCCGTGACGACCGGGTGGCCGCGCGGATCGAGTCCGGGGAGTCCGCTGCGTCGGACCCTGCCGGCAAGGAGCGCCCATCGTGAACACCGAGGACCCCACCTACGAGACCGCGGCAGCACGGATCGAGGAGATCATCAAGCGCCTGGACTCCGGCGAGGCCGGCCTGCGCGAGACGCTCGAGCTGGTCAAGGAGGGACGGCGGCTGGTCGAGTTCTGCGCCACCGAGCTCGAGGCGGTGGGCCGGGGCCTCGAGGAGCTGCGCCTCGATGAGCTGGTGGCCCGCCTCGAGGCCGGCGGGAGGGATGCCGGA
>JBBSLY010000072.1:0-7408 GCA_038233455.1 Solirubrobacterales bacterium
CATCCTCGAGGGCGAGTCGGGGCTCAACGACCCGGTTGCGGTGGTGCTCGTGCTCGGCTTCATCGAGTACATCTCAGAGCCCGACTACGGCGCGCTCGACATGCTCGCGACGGCCGTGGTGGAGCTGTCGATCGGGCTCGCAGTGGGGCTCGTCGTGGGCCGGCTGGCCGTGCTCGCCTTCCGCCACGCGCCGTTCTCGACCTCCGGCCTCTACCCCGTCGCTTCGATAGCCGCCGCCGCCCTGGGGTTCGGCGCCGCCGATGTGCTGCACGGGTCGGGCTTCATGTCGGTCTACATCACCGGGCTGGCGCTCGGCAGCGCCTCACTGCCGGCCCGGCGCACGGTCGACGAGTTCCACGACGGGCTGGCGTGGGTCAGCCAGATCGCGGTGTTCATGACGCTCGGCCTGCTGGTGAATCCCTCCAACTTCGGCGACATCGCCGGCCAGGGCCTGCTGCTCACCGCGGTACTGATGCTGGTCGCCCGCCCCGCGGCGGCGGTGATCGCCACCGCCGGCAGCGGCCTGCGCCTGCGCGAATCGGGGCTGCTGGGCTGGGCCGGGCTGCGCGGCGCGTTTCCGATCGTGTTCGCCACCTTTCCGGTGATCGAGGGGATCGAGCACGCGGGCTCGTTCTTCGACATCGTCTTCTTCGTCGTGCTGATCTCGACCCTCGTGCAGGGGGCCACCTTCGACCCGCTGGCGCGCAGGCTGGGGCTGACCAGCGACGAGCCCGCGCTGTCCCGCCCGCTGCACGAGGTCGGCACGATCCGCCGCCTGGGCGCCGAGGTGCTCGAGTACCCAGTCGGCCCCGGCGACGCGATCGTCTCGCGAATGGTCAACCAGCTCCAGCTGCCGCGTGACGCGCTGGTGAGCATCGTGGTGCGCGGCGGTGAGGCGCTGTTGCCGCGCGGCTCGACGGAGATCGAGGCGGACGACCGGCTGCACATCCTCGTGCGCGAGCCCGCGCGCGAGCAGGTCGTGGGCCTGTTCGAGCGCTGGCGCACCGGGCCGCTGGACGAGCCGGAGGAGGCGTTGCCGGCGTTCGCCGGGCGCGCGCCGATCTTCTCCGGCAAGCCCGGGCGCGAAGTGCCCGGCGACCCGGCGACCCCCGGCGAGATCGAGGGCGCCGAGGTCCTGCGCCGCCTGCGCACCCGCCGCGACGAGCCCGGCGCGCTGGTGCTGCTAGCCGACGGGCGCTTCGCCGTCACCGGCGACGGAGTGGTGGCCGCCGGCGGCCAGCGCCAGCTCTTTCGCTACTGCCGCGACCGGATTAGGAGGGCGGAGACGGGTCCGGCGCGGGCGTGGTGGCAGGAGGTGGCGGGGGTGGTGAGCCAGGCCGCGGTGCGGTGAGGGAAGACCTCGCGACGCCGGACTAGGAGCTGTGTCGGTCTACTCATGCTGAGCGAACATCTGCACAATCGATCCGCTCGCACGCGACGCCGTGGACCGATTGCTGGGCGGCTGAGCAGGATCCAGCGAACCCGATGGACCGAATCAGGCGCCGGGGGCGACCACGCTGAGCCCCTCGCCTTCGAGCGCCCCGGCCAGGTCGGCGTCGTAGGCCACGACCACGGCGAGGTCATCGGCGATGGCGAGGGCCGACGCAGCGTGAATCGCGCCAAGCGTCTCACCCGGGGGAAGCTCGAAGTCTCGCGGGTCAGCGGTCGCCGGGATGAGCTCGTACTTCTCACACAGCCGGCGGCGTGCTCGGGCCACCGGGTCCTCGTCCGCGGCCCTGTGCGACACCACTAGATCGCTCGGGAATCTCAGCTTCTCCCTCCTCCGGACAGCTAAGCGCCGAGCAGCAGCGCGGCCCACCCCTGCGAGCCGGTCCTTTCCCGCTCTGTAAGCGGCGCAAAGGCCCTCGCCACCTCGTCCGCTTCCTCGTTGAGCAGGCCCGAGACGATCAAGCCGCGCGGTGGGTGCATCAGCTCCGCCACCCGCAGCAGCAGCGGGCCCATCAAGTTCGCCACCACGAGGTCTGCCCGGGGCGCCGGCTCTGAGCGCAGGTCGATGCGCGCCACGCGATCCAGTACCACCCCGTTGGCCCGTGCGTTGGCTTGCGTGGCCTCAATGGCCAACCGGTCCGCGTCGAGCGCCGTGACCGGGCCGAAGCCCAGCTTCGCAGCCGCGATCGCCAGCACGCCCGAGCCGCAGCCCAGGTCGCACACCGAGCCGCGGGCGGGCCCTGCCTCGGCGAAGTCGAGCAGCAGCTCCAGACAGCCGCGCGTGGTGGCGTGGGCGCCGGTGCCGAACGCGCGGCCCGGATCGATCACCAGGTCGAGCACGCCCGGGCGCTCGACGGCCTCCTCCCACGGCGGGCGCAGGTAGAGCCTGTCGCCGATGAGCACCGGCCTGTGGAAGCGCTTCCAGCGGTCGTCCCAGTCTTCGGGCACCTCGCTCGCGCTCACCGCGACCCGCACTCCGCCCACGTCGGCGTGGCCGGGGTCGAGCTCTGGCAGCTCGCCGGGCGCGCCGTAGACCGCGAACTCCACGAAGCCGTCGCCGTCGACCTGCTCCACGCCGGAGGGGGCAAGCTCGATCAGGGCGGCCAGCACCTGCTCGGCCGCGGCCGGCGGTGCGCGAAGGGCGAGGCGGATCATCTACTGCCGGTTGGCGCCGCTCTATCCAGCTGAGCTACGGGCGGTAGGGGGAGGATCGAAGATCTCCTCGACGAAGAATCGAGCGGCGGGGTCGAGCCTGTCGCCGAAGACCTCCTCGGCTAGGCCAAGCACCTCGGCCGGCGAGGAGACGGCCATCGTCGCGCGGAGACTAGGACGGCTCGCGGTCATCGGCGAGCGGCCTGCATGCCCCTCAGCGCAGCGCCCGGCGCACCTTCGACAGCAGCGACTCGCCCGCGGCCTCGCTCATGTTCTCCTCGGTCACGCTCTCGCCCAGCTCTGCCAGCAGCTCGCGCTGGCGCGCGGAGAGGTTGCGCGGCACCACCACGTTGAGCACCACCTGCTGATCGCCCGCGCGCCCGCGCCCGATCGCCGGCATGCCCCGGCCGCGCAGCGTGACGACCGTGCCGGGCTGGGTGCCGGCCTCGACCTCCACTCGCTCCTCCCCGTCGAGGGTGGCCACCGTGACCTCGGTGCCCAGCGCCGCCGCGGGCGCGGACACGTCGACGACGGACACCAGGTCGTTGCCGTCGCGCAGGAAACGCTCGTCCACGGCCACGCTCACCAGCACGTACAGGTCGCCCGCGGGGCCGCCCCGCTCCCCGGCGTGGCCGCGGCCGTTGAGCCTGATCCGCTGGCCGTCGGCTATGCCGGCCGGGATGTCCACCGTCAGCTCGCGCCGCGCGGCGCGCTGCCCGCGCCCCCCGCACTCGGCGCAGGGCGTGGTCGCGACCTTGCCCTCCCCCCCGCACACGTCGCACGCCTGGGCGCGCACCATCTGCCCGAACGCCGTGCGCGTGACCGCGCGCAGTTGGCCTGCCCCGCCGCAGCGCTCACAGGTCTCGATCGGCGTGCCGGGCTCGGCGCGGTTGCCGTGGCAGCGCTCGCAGGGGGCCACGGAGTCGAAGGCAACATCGACCGTGGCCGAGCGCGCCGCCTGCTCCAGGGAGATCTCGACCTCCACCCCGATGTCGCCGCCCTGGACGGCGCCCGGCCCCCCGCCGCGCCCGCCGCCGAACGGATCGCCGCCGAAGAAGGCCTCGAAGATGTCAGAGAACGAGCCGAACCCGTGGGCGCCCTGGGCGTAGCCTCGGGAGTCGAGGCCGTCCCAGCCGTGACGGTCGTACACGGCGCGACGCTCGGCGTCGGACAGCACCTCGTAGGCCTCGGCCGCCGCCTTGAACTTCTCCTCGGCGGCCGGGTCGTGGTTGTTCACGTCTGGATGCAGCTCGCGCGCGAGCGTGCGCAAGGCCTTCTTGATCTCGCGCTCGTCGGCGCCGTGCCCGACTCCGAGCAGCTCGTAGGCGTCGGTCTTCATTCGTCGTAGACCTCGGCCACGAAGCGCGACAGCTCGGCCGCCGCCTGGCGCACGGCGATGATCGCGTAGGGGTAGTCCATGCTCACGGGGCCCAGCAGGCTGACGGCACCGAGGTTGCGCCGCGCGACGCCGTAGTTGGCGGCCACCATGCTCAGCGAGCGCAGCTCGGGGGCGCTGTTCTCCTCTCCGATGCGCAGGTACACCGATGGCTCGGACAGCGACGCCCGCATCACGGAAAGCAGCGCAACCCGGCGCTCGAGCACGCCGAGCAGGTCGGAGAGCTGGGGCAGCTCCTGGAAGCGGTGCTCGCCGATCAGGCGCGCGGCGCCATCCACGAACAGCGTGTGACCCGCGCTGTCCTCGAGCTCTGTGAAGGCGGGGGTGAGCGTCGCGAGGAACGCGCGCTCGGCGTCTGAGAGCCCAGGGTCGGTGAGCCTTGCCTGCACCATCCGCGCGCCCACGTCGAGGCCGCCCAGTGCCTCGTTGAGATAGCTCGACGCCCAGGCCACCAGGCCCGGGTCGAGCGGCGAGTCGTAGGAGATGACCCGCTTGGTGACCCCGCCCGTGGAGGTGATCACCACCACCATCGCCACCTGTGGTTGCAGTCCCAGGACCTCGACGCGGTGGATGGTGGCCGACTCGATCGGAGGGGCGGAGACCATCGCCAAGAGGTTGGTGACCTGCGAGAGCTGCTCGGTCGTGGCGCGCATGGCCTCGTCCACCTCGCGGCGCATGTCGGTCAGCTCCACCGGGTTGCGCACCGCGGGGAGGTCGCCGCCGTCGAGCAGCTCGTCGACGTAGAAGCGGTAGCCGGAGTCGGTGGGCACCCGACCCGCGGAGGTGTGGGGATGCGCGAGCAGCCCGGCCTCCTCCAGGCGCGCGAACTCGGCCCGCAGGGTCGAGGGGCCCCAGGGCACGTCGTCGCGGTCGGCGAGCCAGCGCGACCCGACCGGGCTCTCGAGCGCCTGGTGGCCCTCCACGACCTTGCGCAGGATGAAGCCTTGACGGGGGGTGATCCGCATCGCCGTAGAGGTTAGGCGGCGCTCAGAGGGAGCCTTGCGGAGCGAGCCAGACGCTCTCGAAGTTGAGCGAGGTGTGCTCTCGAAGGAGGTCGTAGTGGTGGTCGTAGTGCAGTACGCCGAGCCCTCCTCCGCGCTCGGCGAGGGCGGCGATCAAGATGTCCGTCGGAGGCATGCGGTGGTGGCCCGCCAGCGCGAGCTCGCGCTGGCCCGCGAGGGCCCTGCGTTCGACCTCTTCGTTTATGGCGATGCCCCCGAGTCGCTCAAGCTCGTCGAGGCGGGCCACGTGGTCGGCTCCCGATCTGGCTGAAAAACCCGCCTCGAGCAGGAAGGGCAGCGTCACGAGCAGCTGCCCGGCGGTGACGGCATCGGCGACCTCCTCCGCCCTCTCCTGAGCCAGCGCGGCGGCGCGCAGGTTCGCCCACGCGGAGTTGTCAAGGACGAGTTGCTGCTCGATCACCTGCGGACCCAGCTGCGCTTGGCCTCCTCGGCGAGCTGCGGATCGACATCGAGCTCACGCCTGCGAATCCGCTCGGCGAGCTGTTCGAGCTTCCTGTTGCTCGTGTCCGAGGCCGTGGCCAGCTCGGCGAGCTTGGCCTCGGCGCCGAGTACCACCAGCTCGCCCAGATCCAACCGCTCCCGGTCGAGCTCGGCGCGAAGCGGGTCGAGCGCCTGCTTGACCCGGGGCGTCTCGGTGATCGCGTGGCGCTTGTGCTTGGTCGGCATCCCGACCAAGTGTAACACCGTGTTACACCTGGGGCGAGAGCTCTGCTTCGGCGTTGCGGATGATCTGGTTGCCGTCCTGCTCGGCGATGGTGTCGACCACCACCCTCCCCTCGCCGGCCTCCTTGACGGTGCCGGTCACGGTGATCTCCGACTCGGGCACGCCCATCCCGCGAAACTGGACCGTCAGCCGCTTGAGCGAGCGGGGGTCGCCGCCGGCCGCCGCGGCGTTGGCGCGCGCGACCTGGGCCATCGAGTAGAGGCCGTGCAGGATGTTGCGCGGCAGGCCGACCTGCTGTGCGAACTCGGGGTCGATGTGGATCGGGTTGTAGTCCCCGGAGGCACCCGCGTAGCGGTGGGGCAGGTACTTGTCGGGGGTCACCTTCAGCTCGGGGATGGAGTCGCCCTCGTTCATACGCCCCTCACGATGTTGGTCCATGTGCCGCGCGCCACCTCGGCGCCCTCCTGGTTGACCGAGACCGACTCGAACACGTAGAAGCCCTTGCCGTCCTTTTCGGAGATGTCCTTCACCTCCGCCGTGGTGGAGATCGTGTCACCCGAGCAGACCGGCTCGTCCCAGACGAACTCCTGGCCGCCGTGGACCATCGCCATGAAGTTCATTCCCACCGCGGGATCGAGGATGGCGGGGCCCATCGCTCCGGCGCAGTAGACGACCGCGAACATGGGCGGCGCCGGAACGTCTTTGAAGCCCGCTGCACGTGCGGCGTCGCGGTCGAAGTAGACCTGGTTGTCCTCGCCCACCGCCTGCGCGAACTCGCGGATCTTCTCGCGGCCGACCTCGTAGTCGTGAGCGGGGTAGCGCTTGCCCTTGGCTGAGTCGTCTACCGGCACGGCGCGGCAGGCTACCTCAACCGACGCGCACGACGCCGGGATAGGCGTCGAAGCCGTGGTCGAAGTGAAGGGATGCACCGGCCCATCTGTGATTCGATAGCCGCGTGCGGGCCCTGGTCACCGGCTGTGCGGGCTTCATCGGCTCGCACCTCACCGAGTCGCTGCTGGCTGACGGCATCGACGTGGTGGGCGTCGACTGCTTCAACGACAACTACGGCCGCGCCCACAAGCTCGCGAACCTGGAGACCGCCCGCAGCTGGGATGGCTTCGAGCTCGTGCCGATCGACCTCGCGCGCGGGGACCTGGACGGCGTGGTCGGCGAGTGCGACACGGTCTTTCACCTGGCCGCCGAGCCGGGCGTTCGAGAGAGCTGGGGCCGGCGCTTTGAGCTCTACGTACGCAACAACCTGCTGGCCACCCAGCATCTGCTCGAGGCAGCCGCGCGGCGGCCGGGACAGCGCTTCGTCTACACCTCCTCCTCCTCGGTGTACGGCGATAGCGCGCCGCTCCCGACGGTGGAGTCCGCCACGCCGGCACCCCTCTCCCCGTACGGCGTCACCAAGCTCGCCGGCGAGCACCTGTGCACCGCGTACCAGGCAAACCCCGGGGTCGGCAGCGTGGTCCTGCGCCTGTTCTCGGTCTACGGCCCCCGCCAGCGCCCCGACATGGCCTTCGCCCGCTTCTGCGCGGCGGCGCTCGCCGGGCAGCCGCTCGAGGTGCTGGGCGACGGGCGCCAGACGCGCGACTTCACATACGTGGACGACGTCGTGAGCGCCGCCAGGGCCGTCGCGGTCGCGAACGAGGTCGAGGGGCGCACGTTCAACGTGGGCGGCGGCGCTCGCCACTCGCTTGCCGAGGCGATCGCGCTGCTGGG
>JBBSLY010000073.1:0-7284 GCA_038233455.1 Solirubrobacterales bacterium
GACGCGGCCGAGGTCTCGCGCGAGGCCTTTCGCGCGGCGGTCGGCGCGGGCCGCGCGCCACTCAAGGCGCGCCTCATGGACCAATCGGCGATCGCCGGGGTGGGCAACCTGCTGGCCGACGAGGCGCTGTGGCGCGCGCGCCTGGACCCGCGGCGCCCGGCCGGCGAGCTGGCCGACCACGAGCTCGACCGCCTGCGCCGAACGCTGCGCGCCGCCACGCGCGACGCCATCCGCCGCGGCGGCGTGCACCCCCGGTGAGGTCATCCCCTTCCGCCGCCGCGGCGCGGCCTGCCCGCGCTGCGGAGCGCCGATGGAGCGCGCCACGATCGGCGGGCGCACCTCCTGGTGGTGCCCGAAGGAGCAGTGCTGAGCGAGTCCATGGCCGAGTAGCGGTCGGCAAGCGGACCCTCGCGGCCCGCGAGGCCGGGTAGGAGCCGTTGTGCGCGCAACAACCGGCGACGCTACCCGACGCCCCGCGCGCGCAACCGCCCCCGCTACCGCACTCGCCGCCGCTACGACCAGCAATGCCGTGCTTGCGGCGCGCCTACTTCTGGCGGTAGATGGCCGAGTCCGTGCCGCCCAGGTACACCACACCGTCCAGCACGCCGATGCTGCGAGCGCTGCTGGGTGCGCGGCCGACCTGCTGCCAGGTGGCCAGGTCGGCGCTGGACATGACATCGCCGCCGGTTGTGAGCACGTAGACCCGGCCGTCGGCGACCGTGTAGTCGTAGATCGAGGAGTAGACGGTGACCGAGCTGGCTCCGTCGAAGGTCATCAGCGAGCCCGAGAACAGGGCGGAGTGGTAGGTGCCGTGGAACAGCAGCCTGCCGTCCATCTCCTCGGTGTGGGTGAAGACGGCGTCGAGCGACGGACCGGCCGACCAGCCGCCGGCATCGAAGACCATGGAGCCAGGATGCAGCCCGCCGCGCGCGTCCATGGCCTGCAAGTACAGCCTTCCCTCAAGCGTGCCTGCGGCATAGAAGCGCGCGTAGTCGCCTCCGTCGGTGCTCATGGGCGCGACGCGCAGCAACTCCGTCCAGCTGGCGCCGCCGTCGAGGCTGCGCCAGGCCACGGCGTCCGAGCCTTGGGAGCCGACGGCCCAGAGGTCCTGTCCATCCAACGTGACCATGTCGAAGACGTGGCTGGCAGCGAAGGCGGTCGGATTTGACCAGGTCGAGAGATCGCCTCCGCCCACAGCGAAGGTCGAGCTGCTCCGGGGGTCGATCGACGGGGCGTAGAGCCGGCCACCGATCTGCCGGTAGCTCCAGACGGCCTCGGTGTCGGCGCTCAGAACGGGACCGCGGAAGCTGCCCGCGTCGAGCGGGTCGATTGCGATGGGCCCGGTGTTGGCACCATAGTCACCGTAGCCGCTGTAGAGCTTGCCTTCGAAGGCCTTGAGGGTGGCGATCGTCCTGCCCATCGCGGTCGATTGGGCCGCGGCCTCGGGGTGGGTGGCGACCTTGACGAAGCGAGAGGAGCCGCCGCCTGCGGACTTCTTGGACGGCGCTGCGGAGGCGGGAGTGGAGATGACTGCGGTGCAGGCGAAGGCGAAGGCGAGCACCAGCATGAGCAGTGCGCGCGAGCCTCTGGGCGACTTTTTTCTCGGCATGTGAGAGCTATCGGCAGCCGGCCGGCTCGCCAGCCGGCCGGCTCGCCAGGATCAACAGTTCGTCCAGTTCGTCCACCTGAGCACGGCCCGCCCTCGCGCGCCGATGGCTAGGCTTGTGCCGTGGATGGATCCGATGAGAAGGCCGCCGTCATCGGGGGGAATCTGCGGGTGGACGCAGCGACCGCCGAGGTGGTGGGCGCGCTGGACACGGCGGGCATCGGGAGCCTTCTGCTGAAGGGACCGTCCATCGCCCGCTGGCTGTACTCGGCCGAAGACCCGCGCGCGTACAACGACTGCGATCTCCTGGTCAGCCCCGACCAGGTCGAGACGGCCGGGGAGGTCCTGGCGGGCCTGGGGTTCACCCGACGCTTCGACGACCGCTACCTGCCGCTGTGGTGGCGCGAGCACTCCGTCGAGTGGTGGCGCGAAGACGATTGCGTCGCCGTCGACCTGCATCGCGCGGTGCCGGGTGTCGAAGCGGACGCCCACGACGCCTGGCGCCTCCTGACGTCGATGATCGAGAAGCTCCCCGTGGCGGGCCACCCGGCGCGTGCCTTGGCCCCACCGGCCAGGGCCCTGCACGTCGCTCTGCACGCCGCTCAGCACGGCGTCAGCTATGCCAAGCCGATGGCCGATCTGCGACGAGCGGTCGGCCAGCTCGACGAGCCCGTGTGGCGCAACGTCGTCGAGGTGGCCGACAGGCTGAAAGCCACGTCAGGGCTGACCATCGGGCTTCGTCTCATCCCCGAAGGTCACGCGCTGGCGACGCGACTGGGACTCGAGTCCCTGCCGTCGGTTGCAGGGGTGCTCCAGGCGGGCTCGCCTCCACCGGTCGCCCTGGGCCTCGACCAGCTCGCCCGCGCGCCCGGGCTGCGCCTCCGCGCGAGCATCGTCCGGCGCAAGCTCGTGCCACCACCGAGCTTCATGCGCCACTGGCACCCGATGGCCGCGCGCGGGCGATGGGGCCTCGTGCGAGCCTACCTGTACCGCCCTGTGTGGATCGCGCGCAGCGCGCCACGGGCCCTGCGCGCGTGGCGAGAAGCCCGGGCCGCGGTGGGCCGGACTCGGTGACTACGGGCTCAGGCTCGCGAGCAGCTGCTCAGCGACGACCGTCGCATCGCCGCGCTCACCCTCGAGGACGATCGCGCTCTCGACCGCACGCCGGCAGGCGGCCATGGTCTCGGCGGGGCGCTCCTGCGCGGGCACGGTGTTCGCCACCAGCGCGAGGATGCCCTCGCCGACCGATATCCGCCGCGGCTGCCACGTGCCCCCCGGCCGGTAGCGCGTCACCGCCACCAGGCCGACGGGCACGGGGTCGTCGCCGGCGACGCCGCCCAGCGTCTCGACACCATGGTGCTCCTGCGAGAGGCCACCGTTGCGCAGCGAGAGCGGCTTCGCGTAGGGATGCGCCGAGCCCTGCGCGTCCAGCACCGCATACTCGTCGGAGTAGTAGGTCGCCCCGGCGCGCACGAGCGCGGCCACCAGGGTGCTCTTGCCGCTGAAGCTCAAGCCCGGAATGACGATCGCCCGACCGCGGTGTGCGACCACTCCCGCGTGTACGAAGATCAGCTCGGGCGCGCGCAGGGCCAGGTAGGCGCGCACCTGCGCTGCGAGCACGTCGAGGGCCACGTCGAGGTCCGAGCTCCCCGAGACCGCGCCGCCGTCGTGCTGCACCCAGTAGGAGATCCCGTCCTGGGTGAGCAGCGTGAAGTGCTGCTCACCCTGCTCGGCCTCGGTTCGACGCCAACCTGGAGGCAGGACCCGTTCGATGCGCGGCAGCAGATTGGCTGAGCTGGCCCCCACGACCATCGGCAGCCCGTAGGCCTCGAAGGCGATCTCGTGCCCCGTCGGCATCGCACGATGATACGTGGTGCCTTCCGCCCTCCCGGTGAGGGCTCGCGGCCCCCGGCCGCCGGCGGGTACGATGGCGACATGGAGACGGCGGTGCTCGCGGCCCAGGTCATCCTCGCGGCGGTGTTCCTGGTGGCCGGGGCGGGCAAGCTGATGGATCTCGCGGGCTCCCGACGGGCGCTCGCCGGCTTTGGGCTCTCCGAACGTACGGCCTCTATCGGAGGAGCGTTGCTGCCCCTGGCCGAGCTGGCCACGGCCGTCGCGCTGCTCGTGAGACCCAGCGCGCGGTGGGGCGCGGTGGCCGCGCTCGTCCTGCTCCTGGCCTTCATCGCCGGCATCGCAAGGGCGATGAGCCGGGGCGAGACCCCGGACTGCAACTGCTTCGGGGCGCTGCACTCCGCCCCGGCCGGCCCGCGCGCCCTCGCGCGCAACGCGGCGCTCGCGGCGGTCGCGACTTTCGTGGCCATCGCCGGGCCTGGCCCGTCGATCGCCGACTGGGTGGCGCAGCGGACGGCCGCCGAGCTGGTCGCCGTCGCTGCCGGCATCGCGGCGGTTGCCCTGGGCGCGTTGGCGGCGTGGACCTGGTGGCACAACCGCCGTCTCAGCCGGGAGCTGGCGACCGCCCAGCAGAGGGTGGCGGCCATCCCGCCCGGGCTTCCGGTCGGCGCCATGGCGCCGGATTTCCAGGTCCCCTCGGCGAGCGGAGAGCCGCTGGCCCTCTCCTCCCTCCTGGGCCGCGGCCTTCCCGTCGCGTTGGTCTTCGTCCGCCCGGGCTGCGGCCCGAGCGAGGCGTTGGTGCCCGAGCTCGAGCGCTGGCAGGAGGCGCTCGTCGACCGCCTGACCATCGGCGCGGTCGGCACCGGGGGGGTCGCCCGCTACCGCCAGAGCCCGCAGGACAGGCTCGTCGACGCCGTCGAGCACGATCCAGGCCTTCAGCGGGAGATCGACGAACTCTACGAGCTGTTCGCCGCCTACCGCTTGCGGGCGACGCCCTCCGCCGTCGTCCTCACGCCGCAGGGCACGATCGCCAGCGTGACGGTCGATGGTGCGCCCGCGATCGAAGGCCTGGTCCGCGTGACGCTCACGCGGACAGCCCCGCCCGTGGCGCCTGCCGTCGTCAAGGCCCCGCGACCGGCGGCTGCCTGATCAGCGCGCCGGCTGGCCCCGCAACGGGGTCAGACCGCGCTGCAGCACTTGGTCGTTGTCGGCGGGCAGACCACGTTATCGCAGCCGGCCAACGGCACGGTACAAGCGCAGTTGCTCTTGCAGTTCTTGTCTACCAGCTGGCAGGAGTTGTTGTCCTGCACGCAGCAGGTCTGGTTGCACTTCTTCCCGGCCACGTTCTGGCAGCAGTGTCCTGAGCGACAGTCGCTGTTCTTGCCGCAACCGGTGCAGCCCGTGGGGATGCCGGTGACCGCCATCGCCGCCGTGGGCGCCGCGATGCTCGTGATCAGCGGCACCGCGGCCACAGCGGCCCCCGCCAACACAGACCGACGCATCATCTCCCGCCGCGAGAGGCCGTCGTGGAGCACCAGCGGCGGCCTCGCCAGCAGGCGTCGCTCCTCCAACTGGCTAAGTGCGGCTGCGACCTCGTCCTCGCCCACCGCCGTGCCCAGGCGCTCGCCGGCGAGCGTGGCCAGACGCGCCGGTGCTGTCCGTCCGTCGCAGTGGGCGAACACCGCGGCCGCCAGCGGACCGAGGCAATGAACCTGCTTGCTCTCGGTGTCATAGACGACCGTTTCCGCGTCCACCTGCTCGACGAGCAGTGCATCCGTGCGCGCCTGCGGGCGCGACGACCCTGCCTCTCCCAGCGTCCAGCTCACCATGCTCCTCCTTGGAAAACCCCCTGCCGAATGGTCTAGCGCAACCATGATAGACGAGCCTCGCCCGGCGCGCCACCATTTTCTAGACGACCGGCGTCGGGTTGGGCGCCGTCGCGCTCGTTTCCCTCCCCCGGACTGCGGCTCGAGCGAGTCACTTGGCGGCCTGCGCCTCAGGTCATGGACGGGCGGGGGCCCTTACTTCGTCCGGGGTCGGACACCGGGCTCGAGAGACGTGGCGTCCTCGGTCACCGCCGTCTCCGAGGGTCCCTGCGACAAGGGCGGCGCCCCGTTGCGGTCGACAGGCGTCATCGTCGGTTCGGACGGACCGGCCTTGTCGCCGTACCCATACCCATACCCGTAGCCGTAGCCGTCGACCCGCCCGGCGCCCGTGGCCACCATGCCCAGGACCCTGGCCTCCCCGCCCGCCGTGGCGATGATCTGCAGCATCCGGCGCACCGCGTGGGCCGGGGTCTGGTTGAGCTTGGCCAGCGCCACGACGCCCGAGACCTGGTCGAGAAGCGGGAAGGCGTCACTGACCACCAGCAGGGGCGTGGTGTCCACCACTACCACGTCGGCGAGCCCGGAGAGCGCGTCCAGGACGGCCTTCATCCGCTGGGATCCGATCAGCTCGGAGGGGTTGGGCGGGATGGCGCCCGCGGGCAGGACGCGCAGGTCGCCAGAGTCCACCAGCGCCTCGTCGAGGAGTACGCCACCGGTCAGCACCTGGGTGAGCCCCGGCGAGGCCTCGAGACCCAGGCGCTTCGCCACCTGCGGGGCGCGCAGATCGGCGTCGACCAGGATCACCTCGCGGCCCGAGCGCGCCAGCGAGGTGGCGAGGTTGGTCGCCACGGTGGTCTTGCCGTCGCCCTTCAGCGGGCTCGCGACCATGATCCTCGTGAGCTTGCGATCGACGTTGAAGTACATGAGCCCGTCGCGCAGGTTCTGGAAGGCGTCGGCCACATGGGGACTGCCCCGGCCGCCGGGAAAGGCGTCCTTGGGGATGGTGGCCAGCAGCGGCACCCCGGTGATCTCCTCGACGTCCTCGGGCTTGCGCAGGCGGCGGTCGAAGCGCTCGCCAAGCAGCATCAGCCCGATGCCCAGCAACAGGCCCACGATCAGGCCCAGCACCGCGTTGCGGCGGGGGCTGGGCGAGACGTAGCTGCCGGGGGCGGCGGGCTCGATGACCTGCACGTTCTCGCCCAGCGCCGTGCGCAGCGTCTTGAGCCGCGTGATCTCGTCGCCGAGCTGACGCCGGCGGTCGGAGCCCTCCGTGTCCTCGACCTGCTCGCGCAGGTCGGTCAGGGTCTCGTCGATGCGCTTCTCGGCCCGGCGCTCGCGCGTGGTGCTCAGCGCCTGCGCGAACGCGTTGGCCACCTCGGCCGCCTGGCGGGGCGAGTCGCCCTGCGCCGTGAGAGTCACGAAGCCGGTGTTCTCGTCGACGCTGGCCGACTCCAGGCTCACCGAGCCCAGGGGCTCGTCGAGCTCGCGGGCGGCGGCCTGGGCGACGCTGCTGGTCTCGGCGAACCGGGCCACGGCCGATGTGCTCTGATCGTCGGAGGAGGCCAGATCGGCGAGCACGGCGGCGTCGGCCGCGGGCTGGGGCTGGATCAGCACCTGGGACTCGTAGACCTCGGGCAGCTGCAGGCTGTAGAGGTAGACGGCCACCGGGACCACGACCGCGCACACCAGCAGGATCCACCCCCGCCGGCGCAACACCCTCACCAGATCGCGCAGATCGGGCCCCTCCTGATCGACTGGCGCCACGCCGGCCAGTATAGGTGAGTCCTCAGGCCGTCGAACCGGATCTGGGCGCGACGGGCAGGAAGCCCGCGGAGCGCCGGATCCGCGCATGCTCGGCCCGCTCCTGCGCGCGGTGGGCGCGCAGCGCCACCAGGGCGCACAGCATCAGCGCGACCACGTGGGTGCGATAGCGAAACGCCGTGCCCGCGTTGCCCGCGCTGAGCGAGTAGGCCACCAGCGCGAACAGCGCCGGGTAGAGCA
>JBBSLY010000074.1:0-7259 GCA_038233455.1 Solirubrobacterales bacterium
CATCATCCCGCGCAGCGTCGAGCCCTCCTTGCCGACGTCGGTGAGGAAGATCTCGCCGATCGTCCCGTCCTCGTAGGCGCCCGCGGTGATGTAGCCCTCATGGCCGGCGATCGAGAACTTGTGCGTGATCGACTGGCGCTCCTTGGGCATCCGCTTGCGCTTGGGCGGGGCCTCGGCCAGCGCGGCCTTGACCGCAGCGTCGATGCGCGCCTGCACGACCTCCTCGGCGGGCTGCGCCGCCTCCTTCTCGGCCTGGGCCTCGGTGCGCAGCGCCTGCGCGGTCTTCGAGCCGTCGCGGTAGATCGCAAGGGCCTTCAGGCCGAGCTTCCAGCCCTGCATGTAGGTGTCTTCGATGTCCTCCACACGAGCGTGCGAGGGCATGTTGATCGTCTTGCTGATCGCCCCGCTCACGAACGGCTGGGCCGCGGCCATCATCCGGGCGTGCCCCATCGGCGCGATTGCCCGCTCTCCTACGGCCACATCGAAGACTGGCAGGTGTTCCTCTGAAAGACCGGGTGCACCGACGATGGTTCCCTTCTCATCCAGGTAAGCCACGATCTGATCGACCTGCTCCGGCGAGTAGCCGAGCGTCTCCAGCGCTAGGGGAACGGTCCCGTTGACGATCGTCATCTGCCCGCCGCCCACCAGCTCCTTGAACTTGACCAGGGAGAAGTCGGGCTCGATGCCCGTCGTGTCGCAGTCCATCAGGAAGCTGATCGTGCCCGTGGGCGCGATGACCACGGCCTGGGCGTTTCGATAGCCGTGGTCCTCACCGAACTCGACCGCTTCATCCCATGAGCGGCGCGCAGCCGCGAGCAAGCGATCCTCGACCAGCGTCTCGTCGAGCTCCCAGGCAGCATCCCGGTGCTTTCGCATCACGTGGTTATGAGGCTCGCGGTTGAGCTCGTAGCGCTCGTAGGGGCCCATCGCCGCCGCGACCTCGGCCGATCTGCGATAGGCCCGACCCGTCATCAGCGCGGTTATCGCGCCGGCCATCGAGCGACCCTCGTCGGAGTCATAGGGCAGGCCGTTGGACATCAGGAGGGCGCCGAGGTTGGCGTAGCCGAGGCCGAGCTGGCGGAAGGCGTCCGCGTTACGGCCGATCTCCTCGGTCGGGTAGCTCGAGGGTGAGACCACGATCTCCTGGGCGAGCAGGACGATGTCGACGACGTGCTCAAACGCCTCGACGTCGAATGTCCCGTCCTCTCGCCGGAACCGCATCAGATTGATCGAGGCAAGGTTGCACGCCGAGTCGTCGACATGCAGATATTCGGAGCACGGATTAGAAGTGCTGATGCGACCCGAGTTCGGGCAGGTGTGCCACTCCTGGATGGTCGTGTCGTACTGGACCCCGGGATCCGCGCACTGCCACGCCGCTTCGGCGATCTGGCGCATGACGTCACGGGCGCGGTATGAGTCGACGGTCGACCCGTCCTTGCGTGCGGTTGTGTGCCAGTCGTCGTCCTTCTCTACGGCCTCGAGGAAATCATTGGACAGCCGGACGGTGTTGTTTGCGTTCTGGTACTGGATCGATGCGAAGCCCTCGCCGTCGATCGACATGTCGAAGCCGGCGTCGCGCAGCGCGCCCGCCTTCTTCTCCTCGCGCGCCTTGCACCAGATGAAGTCGAGAATGTCGGGATGGTCTACGTCGAGGACCACCATCTTGGCCGCGCGCCGCGTCTTGCCCCCTGACTTGATCGTGCCCGCCCAGGAGTCCGCGCCGCGCATGAACGACACGGGGCCGCTGGCGTAGCCGCCCTTGGAGAGTTGCTCCTTGGAGCCACGAATCTTCGAAAGGTTGATCCCAGAGCCGGAGCCGCCCCTGAAGATCAGGCCCTCCTTGGTGTTCCAAGCGAGGATCGACTCCATCGTGTCCTCGACCGAGAGCAGGAAGCAGGCGCTGCATTGCGGGCTCTCCTCAAACCCGACGTTGAACCACACCGGCGAGTTGAACGCCGCCACCTGGTTGAGCAGGATGTGGGTGAGCTCGGCCTCGAAGGCGTCGGCGTCCTCGGTCGTGGCGAAGTAGTCGCCGTCGCGACCCCAGCCGGCGATCGTGCCGGACACCCGGCCGACCATCTGCTTGACCGAGGACTCGCGCTCCTCGGAGCCGAGCCGGCCGCGGAAGTACTTCTGGGCGACGATGTTGGTGGCGTTCTGGGACCACGTGCGCGGGAACTCGACGCCGCGCTGCTCGAAGGCGGGCTTGTCGGGATCGCCGATGACCGCGTCACGGATCTCCCACTCGACCGCGTCGAAGGGGTGCTTCCCGGCCTGCGTGAACCGCCGCGCGACGGTCACCCCCTCGGTGCTCGGGGTGCTCTCGATGGACGCGCTGCGGCTACTCGGCATGACCTCTCCTCGTGAAGTTTGCGGTTCCCGCTGGGGGTTGCGCGGGGAGGGTGATGCTGCCGGTGACATCGGACGGAACTATGCCCTCAAACGGCAGTTGGTCGGAGCCCGCATCGGGCTCATCCCGCAGCTTGCGGACAACGGCCTCGAGCTCGTCGAGATCGGCCAGGCGGCGGTAGACCGCGGCGAACTGGATCGCGGTCACCGGGTCGAGCCTGGCGAGGCCGCGCTCGGCCAGGTCGCCGATCCGATCGGCCCGCACCCCGGCGCCGGCCGCGCGGCGGATCTCGGCGGCGATCGAATCCGCAAGCTCCTCGAGCTGCTCGCCTCCCACCGGGCGGCCACCGGCCGCCCGCACGAGCCCTCGAAGCAGCTTGCGGCGATCGAAGCGCTGGGTGGTGCCGTCGCGCTTGACCACGTCGACCGGCACCTCCTCCGCCCGCTCGTGCGTGGTGAAGCGGCTGCCGCAGCCGGCGCACTCGCGCCGGCGGCGGATCGAGTCGCCCGGGTCGGTCAGCCGTGAGTCGACGACGCGGGTGGACTCGAACGAGCAGAACGGACAACGCATCGGTCCATTTTACTAGCTCTTGTGTCTAATTCCTGCCCGAAACACAAGATGTTGTGGTGTGGACTCCGTCAGCGGCCGAGGCGGACGCTGTCGAACGCCTCCGCGGCGGCGTCTGCGGTCCGGCCCCCGGCCTCCGCGAAGGAGGTTCGAAGCGAGCCCAGCCCCAGCCCGCGCCGGCGGCCGAATGCCGCGGCCGTGGCGAACAGGGCAGCGGCCAGCGCGCCGCCCACCAAGAGTGCGGTCACCCAGGCCGGGACGTCGGAGCGGGTCGTGGCGCTGACGGCGGGGGCCGTGATCTGCGCAAGCCTCGCGCGCTCGGCAACGGTGGGGGTCGGCGGCTCGGGGATCGTCCGCGCCTGTTGGGGCGACCCGGCGCCCGCGCCCGTTGCGCCGCCGCCCCCTCCTTCACCGGGGGTCCCCGGAGCCGGCACCGCCTCGAACTGGCGGGTGTCGGCGCTCGTGCCCGGCGCGCCCCCGCCGCAGTCCGCCCGCCCGGCCGAGAGCTGGTCGGCCAGGCCGGGGGAGTACTGGAGCACGTCGGGCGGCAGCCCGTCACGGGCGTTTCGCAGCTGGTCGTCGCTGTAGCTGCACGAGTTGATCTGGCCGTCGTCGCGGTAGTCGTCGTAGACGTCGGCCGAAGCGGGGGCCACGTAGGCACCCATCGCCAGCAGTGCCAGCGCGAGCAGCAGGGAAGTCAGACGGGCTGCCTTCACGGCATCTACGGTAGCGAGCCGGCGGGTAGGCGGCCGCCGTCGGGGCCGGCCCGTCACAATGGCCGCGATGGCCACCGCCGCGACCACGCCTCGCGCCGATCACGAGTCGCGCGCCGGGACAACCACGCCCTCCGCACGGGAGCCGCTCGCACTCGGCGTGGCCCTGGCAGTGGCGGTCCTCTACGCGATGTTCGCAAGCGGGGCGATCGGGATTCCGGAGGAGAGCCGGTTGCAGGTCGGCTTGGCTGCACTGGCGTTCGCGGCGCTCGCCGCGCTGCTCTACGGACGCGGTCTGAGGGTGGCCGGGGCGCGCCTGGCCGTGCCGGGGATCGCGCTGCTCGCCGGGTTCGCCGCCTGGTCGGGGCTCTCGATCACGTGGTCGGTGGCCCCCGACGAGAGCTGGCTCGAGCTCAACCGAGCCATCTCCTACGCGCTGGTGGCGGGTCTCGCGCTGGTGCTCGGGTCGAGCCTTCCCCGGGCCGCGGAGCGAACGGCGCTGGCCTATCTCGCGGTCGCCTCTCTCGCCGCGGCCTACGCGCTGGGCGGGAAGCTCGCCCCCTGGCTCGACATCCCGGGGCTGGTCGACCTCAACCAGACCGAGCGCTTCTCGCGTCTGAGGGCGCCGCTTGACTACTGGAACGCGCTCGGCCTCGCCTGCGTGCTCGGCGTGCCCATCGCCGTGCGGGGCGCGGTCGAAGCGCGTGACCGCGCCCGAGCCCTGGCGCTCTTCACGGTCGCGCTCGTCGTGCTCGTACTCACGCTCGGGCTCACCTACTCCCGCGGGGGCCTACTCGTGCTCGTGGCTGCGCTCGCCATCCAGGTCTTCCTCGGCCCCGAGCGTGGCCGGCTGGCCTCGACCGCGGCGATCGGGGTGCTCGGCGCGGTGCCCGCGTTCCTGGTCGGCGTGCTTCGAGACGATCTGACGGGCAACGGTGTTTCGGTGGCGGATCGCACCGACGACGGCCTGCTCTTCGCGCTCGCGCTGGCGGCCGGGATAGCGCTGGCGCTTGCGCTCTCGCAAGCCCTGGCGGGCCGCCGGTTCGACCGCTCGGGACCGTCGCCCGCCACGCACCGGCGGATGCGGCGTGGCGCCCTGGCGGTGGCGGTGGCAGTGCCAATCCTCGTGTTGGGCGGGCTGGCGCTGTCGGAGCGGGGCGTGACCGGCACGATCTCGCACGAGCTCGACGAGTTCGCCAAGCCCAAGCTCGACCGCCAGAACGATCCCGCCCGGGTGCTGCAAACCAACTCCGGCAACCGTTACGTCTGGTGGGAGGAGGCGGCGGGCGCGTTCTCCGACCGGCCGTTCGTCGGCTACGGGGCCGGCTCGTTCCCGCTCGTGCACCGCCTCTATCGCGAGAACACCCTCGACGTGCGCCAGCCCCACAACGTGCCGTTGGAGTTCCTCTCCGAGACGGGGCTGATCGGAGCGGGCCTTGCGTTGGGAGGGCTCGCGCTGCTGGCGATCGCGGCGGCACGCAGCGGGCTGGCTCGGCCGGGCGGTCGCGAGCGCGGCTTCGCGGTCGCGCTGCTCGCGGGGGCGGCCGCGTGGGGCCTGCACACGCTCGTCGACTGGGATTGGGACATCCCCGGTGTGACGGTCCCCGCCCTGATCTTCCTCGGTGTGCTGGCGGCGCGATCGCCGGGCACGCCGCGCGACGGTGGCCGCCGCCGCGCCGGACCCGGCCGGGGTCTGGCGCTCGCGCTCGGTGGTGCGGGCGCAGCGTTCGTGATCGCGTCCGCGGCGCTGCCTGCCATCGCCGAGGAGATGACGAGCGATGCGCTGACCCAGGCCGCCAAGAACACCGAGGCAGATCTCACGGCCGCGGGGGAGACCGCGGCGCTCGCCAAGCGCCTCAACCCCTTCTCGGTCGCTCCCGTGTTCGCGCAGGCCGCGATCGCCGAGCGCGGCAACCGGCCCGCCGCCGCCGCCGGGCTGCTGGTCGAGGCGGTGGAGCGCCAGCCCGACAACCCGGACACCTGGGCTCGGCTCGCGCGCTTTCAGGTGCTTCTGGACGATTCGGCCGGCGCCGTGCGCTCGCTGATCGCCGCGGCGCGCCTGGACCCTGCCATCAAGAGCATCTACTCGCTTCTGTCCTTCGCCTCCTACGACCAGGGCCGCTCCGCCACGGCGACCGGCACGCCGTTGCCGCTCCCGCTGCCCAAGCCGGTGGCGCGCCCGCCCGCCTTGCGCGGACCGGCCGTCCAGCCTGGCCCGGCGCCCGCTCCTACGCCGACTCCGGCTCCGGCCCCCACGCCGGTCGCTCCGGCGCCTGTGCCGGCCCCGGTGCCCGCACCCCCGGCGCCCGCTCCGTCACCGCAGCCGGCGCCACCGTCTTCCGAGGGCACCCCGTTTCGCTCGGAGGGCTGAGGCGGCCCGCAGCGAGCCGGGTCCTCAGCCTCGGCGAGCGTCCCCCGGATCAGCCCAGCGAGGCGAGCGTGCGCTCGAGCCCTTCCTCGAGCCCAACCTCCGGCTGCCAGCGCAGCTCGGACTGCGCGCGCGACGCGTCGAGGTGGATGTGGCGCACCTCGCCCGGGCGCTCCGGCGCCATCTCGGGCTCGAACGCGCCGTCGGCCTGTCCCCCGAGGGCCTCCACCAGGTCGAGCACCGAGGTGCCGACGCCGGTGCCAATGTTGATCGCCCCGGACACGCCTGCGCCGGCGGCGAGCAGGTTGGCCTGAATGACGTCTCCGACGTAGACGTAGTCGCGCGTCTGCAGGCCGTCGCCGAACACGGTGGGCGTGCCTCCCTCGCGCAGCTTGCCGCAGAAGATCGCGATCACGCCCGCCTCGCCGAGCGGGTCCTGGCGGGGCCCGTACACGTTGCCGTAGCGCAGGGAGACCGTCGAGAGGCCGTGCAGGCGGCGAAACAGCTCGCAGTAGCCCTCCGCACAGAACTTCGACTGCCCGTACGGGGCCTCGGGCGCCACCGGGTGGTCCTCACCGGCCGGCAGCACGCGGCCCTCGCCGTAGATGGCCCCACCCGTGGAGGTGTTGACCACTCGCTTGACACCGGCCCGGCGGGCGGCGTCGAGCACGTTGATCGTGCCCTCCACGTTCACGCGCGCGTCGAAGGCAGGATCGCTGGCCGAGATCCGCACGTCGATCTGGGCGGCGAGGGGAAAGACGGTGTCGGGCGCCACCTTCGCCGTCAGCTCGGCGACGGCAGCGGCGTCGCGGATGTCGAGCTCTTCGAGCGCGGCGCCGGCGGCGATCGCCGAGTCGAGGTTCTCGCGCCGGCCGGTGGAGAGGTCGTCGATCACCGTGACGTCGTCGCCGCGCTCGACGAGGGCGTCCACGAGGTTCGAGCCGATGAAGCCCGAGCCGCCTGTGACCATTGCCTTCAAGAGGGCGGGCATGCTACCCGGCGGTCCGGAGGGCGCCCTGCTGCGGCTGCCGCCGGCCCTGGTAGCTTCGCCTGAGATGGGCGGCCTGTTCGTGACCTTGGAGGGCATCGACCGCTCCGGCAAGACCACCCAGGCCGTTCTGCTGCTCGACGCCCTTGGCGATGCCGCGACCGGCGTGCGCGAGCCGGGCGGCACGCCGGCGGGAGAGCGGGTGCGCGACATCCTCAAGGATTCGGATGTGGCGCTCAGCGCGGAGGCCGAGGCGCTGCTGTTCGCCGCGGC
>JBBSLY010000075.1:0-7198 GCA_038233455.1 Solirubrobacterales bacterium
CTCGTGGGCATCGCGGTCTCCATTGCCGCGATGGCGTGGCTGCTCGCGCGGGTCAACCGAACCTACAAGCGGGTCGCGGGCGAGGATGCCGACGTGCGCGTCCGGATGCCCTGGCACCGATCGATGCGCGGCGAGGACGACAGCCGACCGCCCCGCAGCGTGCTCGACGTGGTGATGGTGATCAGCGTGTCGGTCGCGCTGCTCGTGTTCGGCGTGTGGTTCTTCTTCTTCGCCGGTTCCCCGCTTCCGTCCTAGAAAAGACGAACGCCCCGGCCGGGGGAGGCCAGGGCGTTCTGGGTGATAGGGAGGGAACTGCTTGCGTATGCACCTCCGGTATCGGCAGCGTGCGCCGGGGACTTGACCCCCAATTCAAAGAATTGGCAGCCCTATCGTTACCTATGCAATGCTTAGGCAATGTCCCCTGATCCCCACGGCCTGCTACTGGGTGAGGCAGCCCGCGCCATCGGCGTGAGCCCCGACACGCTGCGCCGCTGGGAGCGCGAGGGCACGCTGGCGACCAGCCGCGACCCGGCCAACCGCCGCCGCGTCGACCCCGCGGAGGTCGAGCGCCTCGCGGGCCACCCGGGCCGGGAGCCCGCGGGCGATCGGCTCTCGGCACGCAACCGCTTTCCCGGGGTGGTTCGCTCGGTGCAGGTGGACGGGGTGATGGCCCTGGTCGAGATCGAGGCCGGCCCGCATCGGGTCACGGCGGCGATCACGCGTGACTCGGTGGAAGAGCTCGGCCTGGCCCCCGGCGTTCCGGCCACCGCGGCGGTGAAGGCGACGTCCGTGATGGTCCACACCGACACCGACACCGACACCGACACGGACACCGACACCGGCCGCGACCGGTGACCGCCGCCCCTGCGCGGCTCGCAGGGGTCGTCGCGATCGGGCTGTGCATGTTGCCGGCGGCCGGCTGCGGCGTCGGCTCGGCCGCCGACTCGAAGCCCAGGCTCACGGTCTCCGCTGCGAAGTCGCTGCAGCCGGCCTTCGAGGACTACGGGGCTCGCTTCGCGCCCGCCACGGCGCGCTTCAGCTTCTCGGGGTCCGACCAGGCCGCGGCTCAGATCCGGCGCGGCGTGCGGCCCGACGTGTACGCAGCAGCCAACCGCGAACTGCCCCTGACGCTCTTCGAGGAGGGGCTGGTCGAGCGTCCGGTCGACTTCGCGGCCAACCGCATCGCGATCGCCATCCCCGAGGGCTCGGACATCGACGGCCTCGACGATCTCGCCGCGGAGGGGCTCGACCTCGCGATCGGAGCTGAGACGGTTCCGGTGGGCGCCTACACGCGCGAGCTGTTCGACCGCCTGCCGGCCCGGCGCCGCCGCGCGATCCTCGCCAACGTGCGCTCCGAGGAGCCCGACGTGTCGGGCGTCGTGGCAAAGGTGGCGCAGGGCGCGGTCGACGCGGGCCTCGTCTACGCCACCGACGTGCGCGCGGCACGCCAGCGGATGCGGGCGATCCGGGTACCCCGCCGGCTCCAGCCCCGGGTCACCTACGCCGTGGCCGTGGTGAAGGACGCCGGGCGGCCGCACGCGGCCCGCGCGTTCGTCGATGGGCTGCTGGCGGGCCCTGGACGAAGGGCGCTTGCGGACGCGGGATTCGAGGTGCCGTGAGCTTCGGCGGACGCTGCTTCGCCGTCCTTCTGGTGGCGGCGCTGGCCGCCACCCTGGCCTTCCTCTCGCTTCCGCTGGTGGCGATCTTCGTGGACGTGGGCCCCGCCGAGCTGCTCGCGAGCCTCGATGATCCGATCGCGGTCGATGCGCTGAGGCTGAGCCTTCAGACCACGGCCGCCGCGCTGGCGGTGATCCTCGCGCTGGGCACGCCCGCCGCCTGGCTCCTGGCCACGCGCTCCTTCCCCGGCCGGTCGCTGGCCATGACGGTCGTCGAGCTGCCGCTGGTGGTGCCCCCGGCGGTGGCCGGGATAGCGCTGCTCGCCGCGCTGGGACCGGGCGGGCTGCTGGGTGGCCTGCTGGCCGCGTCGGGACTCGAGCTGGTGTTCCAGACGGCCGGGGTGGTCGTGGCGCTGGTCTTCGTGGCGAGCCCGTTCTACGTCCGCGGGGCGCAGGCCGCATTCGAGTCGGTCGACGCTGCCCAGCTGGAGGCCTCGCGGACGCTTGGCGCCGGCGAGGCGCGCACCTTTGCCCGCATCGCCGTGCCCGCCGCCCTGCCCGGGCTGGCGGCGGCGGCGGCGCTGGCGTGGGGCCGTGCGCTCGGGGAGTTCGGGGCCACCCTGATCTTCGCCGGCAGCCTCGCCGGCGTCACCCAGACCGCCCCGCTGACGATCTACGAGCGCTTTGCGACCGACTTCACCGGCGCCCTGGCGCTGTCGGCGGTGCTGGTGGCACTCAGCGCCTCGCTGCTCCTGGGCGTCAAGCTGTCTACCTCCGCGCTGGCTCCTCGCGATGCTCGAGCTTGACCTGGCGGGCCGCATCGGAGCGCTCGAGCTGAACGTCCGAGCGGCGGTCGCGCCCGGTGAGTGCCTCGCCGTCGCGGGCCCCTCCGGTGCGGGCAAGACGACGCTCCTGCGGATGGTGGCCGGTCTGCGCCGGCCCGACAGCGGGCGCGTGCGCTGTGGAGATGAGATGTGGCTGGACACGTCGACCGGCGCCTGCACGCCGCCCGAGCGGCGCCGGATCGGCTACCTGTTTCAGGACTACGCCCTGTTCGCGCACCTGAGCCTGTGGCGCAACGTGGCGTACGGCATGGACGGCGTCGCGCGCGGCGAGCGGCGGGCGCGCGCGGTTGCGCTGCTCGACCGGTTCGGGCTCGGCGCGCGGGCCGGCGAGCGTCCGGGCGCGCTCTCGGGCGGCGAGCGCCAGCGGGTGGCCCTGGCTCGCGCTCTGGCGCGGCGCCCCCGTGCGCTGCTGCTCGACGAGCCGCTGTCGGCGCTCGACGCGCGGACGCGGGCCGCCGCGACCCGCGAGCTCAGCACCCTGCTGACAGAGCTCGATGCACCGACCCTGCTGGTCAGCCACGACTTCGGCGAGGCCGCGCTGTTGGCGGACCGCGTCCTGGTGATCGATGCGGGGCGCGTCGTGCAGGCCGGCACGCCGGCCGAGCTCGTGGCCGCGCCGGCCTCGAGCTTCGTGGCCGACTTCACCGGCGCGGTGGTGCTCTACGGACGGGCCCATCGCGGGGAGCACGGCCTGACCGCCCTTTGAGGTGCGGGCCGGGTCAGCGCTCCCACGAGGGCACGTCGAGGTCTACGAAGGGGTTGGCCCCACGCCGGCGTGGCGGGATCTGTTCGCGGCTGGACCGCGACCGCTTGCGCTCTGGCTCTCCTTCGGGCCCATCCGCGCCGGCGCTCGCCCGGTCGGCTTCCTCCGCCGCGCGCACCTGCGGCTCCGGCCCGTCCGGGCCGGGCTCCGTGAGCCGCTCGGCTACCCGTTCCGCGCCGCTTGAGATACGCAGGTCCGCCTGCATGCGCTTGTGCGCTGCGGAGACGTCGCGCAGGATGCGATCGGCCTGGGACTCGAGCGAGCGGCCGAGCTGCTGGAGGCCGCCGGAGAGCGTGCGTGCCTCCTGCAGCACGTCGGCGGCGGCCTTCTCCGCGGCCGCGACCCGCCCCTGCACGGCACGCTCCGTTTGATGGCGCAGGCGCGTGGTCTCCTCTTCCGCGTCGGCCAGCACGCCCTCGGCGTCCTTGCGGGCCTCCTGGGTGAGCATGATCGCCTCCTTGCGGGCCTGGTTCATCTCCTTCTCGACCTCCGCGATGCCCTCCTCGCGCAGCCGGGCGGCCTCGCGCCGACCCGCCTCGCGGATCGCTTCTGCGGCTGCCTGCGCGGCTGACACGATCTGCTCGACTTGGAGCGCGGCCACGTCAGCCGCCCGCGTAGGTTCGGGCGAACTCATCCCGTCGGGGATTGTCGCACGCGGAGCGGGTAGAAGGCTTGGACGCTCAGCGGCGCGCAGGTCGTAACCTGCGCAGCCGGATGGACCGCTACGACGCAGCCGAGATCGAGCCCCGCTGGCAGGCGGTGTGGGAGGCCGAGCGCACCTGGGAGGTTTCCAACGAGCCCGACTCGCGTCCGGCGCAGTACGTGCTCGAGATGCTGCCCTACCCCTCCGGCGAGCCGCACATCGGCCATCTGAAGACTTACGCCGTGGGCGACGCCGTGGCCCACTTCCGCCGCCGCAACGGCTTCAGGGTGCTGCATCCGATGGGCTACGACGCCTTCGGCCTGCCCGCCGAGAACCACGCGATCCGCACCGGCCAGCACCCCCGCGAGTCCACCGCGGCGTCGATCGAGGAGTTCCGGCGCCAGTTCCGGCGCTGGGGGGTGTCGATCGACTGGTCGCGGGAGTTCGCGACCCACGAGCCGTCCTACTACCGCTGGACGCAGTGGCTGTTCCTGCGGATGTTCGAGCGCGGCCTGGCGTACCGCGACCAGGCGGCCGTCAACTGGTGTCCCGACGACGCGACCGTGCTCGCCAACGAGCAGGTGGTCGACGGGCGTTGCGAGCGCTGCGGGGCCGTGGTAGAGCCGCGCAACCTCGAGCAGTGGTTCTTTCGCATCACCGACTACGCCGACCGCCTGCTCGAGGACGTCGCGCAGATCGACTGGCCGTCGAACGTCGTAGCCATGCAGGAGAACTGGATCGGGCGCTCCGAGGGCGCCGAGGTCACCTTCCGAAACGAGGCGCTCGGGGTCGACTACCCGGTCTTCACCACCCGGCCGGACACGCTGTTCGGCGCCACGTTCTTCGTGATGGCCCCCGAGCACCCCGACGTGCTGCGCCTCTCCGACTCGACCGAGGTGGCGGAGTACGTGCGCCGCGCGCTCACCGAGTCGGCGGAGGACCGCGGGGCAGAAGACCGCGAGAAGACGGGCGTGGCCCTCGGCGCGACCGTGACCAACCCCGTGAACGGCGAGCAGATTCCCGTGTACGTGGCCGACTACGTGCTGATGGAGTACGGCACCGGCGCGATCATGGCCGTGCCGGCCCACGACGCGCGCGACTTCGACTTCGCGCAGCGGCACGGCCTCGAGGTCCGGCGCGTGATCGAGGGCGGGGAGGCGCTCCCCTACACGGGCGACGGCCCGATGGTCGCGAGCGGGCGCTTTGACGGCCTGCACAACCGCGAGGCGTTCGGCCAGATATTGGCGTGGCTCAGCTCCGAGGGACTCGGCAAGCCGACCGTGAACTACCGGCTGCGCGACTGGCTGCTCTCGCGCCAGCGCTACTGGGGCTGCCCGATCCCGATCGTTCACTGCGAGCAGTGCGGCCTGGTGGCGGTGCCGGATGACCAGCTGCCGGTGGAGCTGCCGGACGTCGCCGACTACGCCCCCAAGGGCCGCTCCCCGCTCGCCGCGGCCGAGGAGTGGGTGCGCACCGACTGCCCGCAGTGTGGCGGCGAGGCACGACGCGAGACCGACACCATGGACACCTTCGTCGACTCCTCCTGGTACTTCCTGCGCTACACCGACGCCCGCAACGACGCCGCGCCGTGGAGCCCGGAAGCGGTGGCGGAGTGGATGCCGGTCGATCAGTACATCGGCGGCGTCGAGCACGCGATCCTCCACCTCATGTACGCGCGCTTCTTCTGCAAGGCGCTGGCGGACATGGACCTGCTCGGCGTTCAGGAGCCCTTCGCCAGGCTGTTCACCCAGGGAATGATCACCCGCGACGGCGCGAAGATGTCGAAGTCCAAGGGCAACGTGGTCTCCCCGCGTGACCTCGTCGAGCGCTACGGGGCGGACACGGCCCGCTGCTACATCCTGTTCGTCGGGCACCCGATCGACGGGGCCGACTGGTCCGACGAGGGGGTCGAGGGCGTACACCGCTTCCTGTCTCGGTTGTACCGAGCCACCGGGGAGGCGGCGGACGCCACCGAGGCCTCGGGCGGGCCGGTGGGCGAGCCGACCCCGCTGCTGCGAAAAGCCCACTGGGCGATCGACAAGGTCACCCGCGACCTCGGCGAGCGGTTCGCCACCCACACCGCGATCTCGGCCGTGATGGAGCTGGTGAACGACGTCTACGCGCAGCGGGAGCGGATGGCGGCCTCAACCGACGGCGCTTCCCAGCTGCGTTTCGCGCTCGCCACCGCGGCGTCGCTGATCTTTCCCTTCGCGCCCCACCTCGGTAGCGAGGCCTACGAGCGGCTGACCGGCCGGCGCGTGTGGGAGGAGCCGTGGCCCGAGGCCGATCCGGCGCTGCTGGCCTCCGACACCGTCCAGCTGATCGTGCAGCTCAACGGCAAGCTCGTCGACCGGCTTGAGATGCCCGCCGGCGCGCAGGAGGACGAGCAGGAGCGGATCGCGCGCTCCTCTGACAAGCTCGCGGCACGGCTGGACGGCAAGGAGATCGTGACGACCATCGTCGTCGCGGGCAAGCTTGTGAACTTCGTCGCGCGGTGAGTGTCCACCGGCGGGACACGCCGTCGAGCCGCAGGAGGCTGTGGAGCTGGCGCTGGGCCCTGAGCCCTGAGCCCTGACCACCGGACATAGACTCGGGCGCCGTGGCGCTCGACCAGTCACAAGCTCCCTACCTCGAAGCGCTGAGCGCCTACGCCGCCCGCGACCCCGAGCGCCTGCACGTACCCGGCCACAAGGGCGGGCCCGCGGCCGACCCCGGCCTCGTCGAGACGATCGGCGGGCGGGCGCTGGCGATGGACATCCCAGCGCTCACCTGGGGGATCGACGTCGCCGCGAGCGAGCCGACCCCGTTCCAGCTCGCCCAGCAGCTCGCGGCCGAGGCGTGGGGCGCCGAGCGGACCTGGTTCCTGGTCAACGGCGCCTCTCAGGGCAACCACGTCGCGCTGCTCTGCCTCGCCCACCGCGGCGAGCGGGTGGTGGTGCAGCGAAACGCGCACTCGAGCACGATCGACGGCTGCATACTGGCCGGGTTGACGCCCACCTTCGTGGACCCCGAGGTCGACCCCGAGCTCGGAATCGCGCACTGCCTGGCCCCAGAGACGCTCGACCGCGCGCTCGAGCAGACCCCCGACGCCGCCGGGGCGACCGTCGTCTCGCCCACCTACTTCGGTGCCGTTGCCGACATCGCCGGCCTGGTCGAGGTCGCACACTCCCACGGGGTGGCGCTGGTGGTGGACGAGGCGTGGGGCGCCCACCTCGCCTTCCACGAGGACCTGCCGGCGCACGCGCTGTCGCTGGGGGCCGATGTGGTGATCTCCTCGACCCACAAGATCGTCGGCTCGCTGACGCAGTCGGCGATGGTGCACCTGGGCCAC
>JBBSLY010000076.1:0-7185 GCA_038233455.1 Solirubrobacterales bacterium
GAGCGACTTCGCCTCGCGCCGCACCTTTTCCAGGCGCCGCTCGGCGGACTCGAGGTCGGCGTAGAGCAGCTCGGTCTCCACCGTCTCGATGTCGGCCAGCGGGTCGACGCGTCCCTCGGGGTGCACGACCTGCTCGTCCTCGTGGGCTCGCACGACGTGGACCAGGGCATCCGTTTCGCGGATGTTGGCGAGGAAGCGGTTGCCGAGGCCCTCACCCTTGTGGGCGCCGCGGACGAGGCCGGCGATGTCGTGGAACTCCATCGTCTCGTAGACCGTGGGCGTGGCGGCGATGGTCTCGACGACGCGGTCCAGGCGCTCGTCGGGCACAACCACCACCGCCACGTTGGGCTCCACGGTGGTGAAGGGGTAGTTGGCCGCCTGCGCGCCGGCGCGGGTGAGCGCGTTGAACAGCGACGACTTGCCGGCGTTCGGCAGCCCCAGGATGCCGACCTTCACGAGAGCACCTCCGCCATCGAGGTCCCGAGCACCGCACCCGCCGCGATGTCGGTCGGGTAGTGCACCCCCGCGTAGATGCGCGAGAGCGCCATTGCGGTGGCGCAGGCGTACAGCGGCGCCGGGGCAAGGCCGCCGCCCGAGAGCACGCGCGCGGCGGCGAAGGACGTCGTGGAGTGCGCCGACGGGTACGAGAGGCCGGACACCGTCGAGGACAGCGCCGGCAGCCTCTCGAGCACCGGCCGCGGGCGTCGCACGGCGTGCTTCATCGCGATGTTCGTCAGGTAGGCGATGCAGACGACACGGATCGCGCTCAGGTAGAGCGGGCGCCGGGAGCGGTCGAGCATCGCCCCCACTGCGCATCCGGCGAGCCACAGCGCCCCGTGCTCACCAGCGCGCGTGAAGGCCAGGACGGCCCTTTCCGGCGCCCGAGCGTGGCCGTGGGTGCGAAGTGCCCGCAGCAGCCCGTGGTCCAGCGCGCGGATCAGAAGCCGACGCGCTGGTCTCCGCGCTCGCGGCGGATGTAGATCACCTGCGAGAGGTCGATCAGGATCTGCGAGTCGTCGGTGTCGAGCGTGTGCCAGCGCCCGGCGCGGTCGTCATCCAGCGCGCTCACTAGCGCGTCGTATGCCTCCGCCTCGGCGCGGACGGCCAGCACCGCCCCCGCCTGGAAGCCAACGTCCATGCGTCTCAGATCAGCCATTCAGTGGTCCTCGCTTGGTTGGACTATCTCGGTGAGCACCCCGCCTGTGGACTTGGGGTGGACGAAGGCGACCCGGCTGTCGCGGATGCCGGCGCGCGGCTCGGAGTCGATCAGGCGCATGCCCGACTCGCGCAGGCTCTCCAGGGTCGCGTCGATGTCGTCGGTGCGGTAGGCCACGTGGTGCATGCCGGGGCCGTTGCGGTCGAGGAACTTGGCCACCGCGCTGTCGGGGGAGATCGGCGTGAGCAACTCGATGTGGGCGTCGCCGATCTCCAGCAGGACAGCCTCCACGCCGAACGCCTCGACGGTCTCGCGGTGCTGCTCGCGCATGCCGAGGCGCTCCGAGTAGAGGGCGATGCCCGCCTCGAGATCCTCGACGGCCACGCCGATGTGGTCGATCGACCCGAACACGGGCGGGGAGTCTAACCCCTGGGTTTGGACGCTTCGGCCGCCGTTGAGCCGTCGCCGTTTCGACCCAGCAGCGGCTCGAGGCGGCGCGCCGCTGGCTGGGCGCCCTCGTGCTCGGCCACCAGACGCTCGATGTCGGCGCGCTCGAGCACCTCGCGCTCGAGCAGCGTGCGCGCGAAGTCCTCGAGCAGCGGCAGGTGGGCCGAAACCATCTGCTGGGCTCGGCGGTGGGCCTGGTCGGCGATGAACTGCTGCTCCTCGTCGATCATCCGCCGCGTGGCGTCCGACATCGAGTAGTCGGTAGCGGGCAGCTGCTTGGACTGCAGGTTGGTGCCCATGCCGTAGTCGACGATCATCGCTCGGCTGATCTCATGGACCTTCTTCAGGTCGTCCGAGGCGCCGGTGGTGATCTGGCCGAAGATCTGGTGCTCGGTGACCCGCCCGCCGAGCAGCACCACGAGGTAGTCCATCAGCTCGTCCTTGGTCTTCAGATAGCGGTCCTCCTCGGGCAGGTTGAGCGTGTAGCCGAGCGCCTGGCCGCGCGGGACGATCGAGATCCGGTGGACCTTCTCGACGGAGGGCAGCAGCTCCGAGCACAGTGCGTGCCCGGCCTCGTGGTAAGCCACCACGCGCTTCTCGTGATCGGTGATCACCCGCCGCGACTGCATGCCCGCCACCACCCGCTCGAGCGCCGCCTCGAAGTCGGCGGTCAGGATGTGGTCACGGCGGTCGCGCCCGGCGAAGATCGCCGCCTCGTTGCAGATGTTGGCCAGGTCGGCGCCGGTGAGGCCGCTGGTCTGGCGCGCCACCAGGTCGAGGTCCACCGCTCCGGCCAGCGGCTTGCCGGCCGTGTGCACGTCCAGGATCTGCCTGCGGCCGTCGAGGTCGGGGGGCGTGACGAAGATCTGGCGGTCGAACCGCCCGGGCCGCAGCAGGGCGGGGTCGAGCTTGTCGATCAGGTTCGACGCGGCTATCACCACCAGGTTGTCCCCGCCGCCAAAGCCGTCGAGCTCGACCAGCAGCTGGTTGAGCGTCTGGTCCTTCTCGCCGGAGATGTCGTTGCCGCGGGTGGCGCCCACGGCGTCCAGCTCGTCGATGAACACGATCGCCGGCGCGTGCTTGCGCGCCATCCGAAACAGGCGCCGGATGCGGGCGGCGCCGAGGCCGGCGAACATCTCCACGAACGAGGAGGCCGACTGGGCGAAGAACTTGGCGTTCGACTCGTGCGCCACCGCCTTGGCCAGCAGCGTCTTCCCCGTCCCGGGCGGGCCGTGGAGCAGTATCCCCTTCGGGACCTTGGCGCCGAGGGCGCGGAAGCGCGCCGGGTCGCGCAGGAACTCGACCACCTCGCGCAGCTCGTCCTTCGCCTCCTCGACGCCGGCCACGTCAGCCCAGCCGATCGACTCAGAGCTCTCCGGGGTGATCTCCTGGGGCTTGGTGCGCGGCATGTAGCGCAGGGTCAGGAGCAGCACGATTGCGATCAGGCCCATGAAGATCACGGGCAGCCAGATCACCGCGAAGTTCTCGAGATCGGCGAAGAAGCCGCCGTCGTCCACGGCCACTGCGCTGGTCTCGGGGCGGACGGTGAAGCTGGCCGCGCCCGCCTGGTCCTCCTCGCCGCGCGTGAAGGTCGCGGCGGCGCGATCAACGGTCCACGGCTCAGGCAGCTTGGAGTCGCCGCGGGCGAGGAACGTCCGCAACTGCTCCCGAGCCTCGTCGCAGCTGATCAGTGAGCTGTCGGGCAACGTGATCTCGTAGCGACCCTGCTCGAGCGGGAGGGCACCCGCACGCCCGTCGGCGGTCAGCTCCAGCGGGGCCTCGCAAGTAGCTGCGGGGCTCTGGGCCGCGGCAGGGGCTACCGGCGCGAGTAGCGCGAGCGCGACGGCGATGCTGCCGAGCACGCGGCCGGCGTCGATACGAGCGACCACAGGGTCACGTATCGGTCTGAGCCGGCTGCGACTCAAGGTCTACGCCCTCGACCCTCAGGATCTCGTCCATCGCCGCGCGCCCGACCTCGAGCTGCTCCACGGTTGGCTCGCGGGTTCCCACCACGCGCTGGATCTCATATCCGGGCTTGCGCAGCAGCCTCGAGAGGCGGGTGCCGTCGTGGCGCTCGGCCCACGCGAAGACCTCGACGGCCACCGCCGTGCTGCCCAGCGCCACACCCACCTCGGCGAGCGGTCCGCGCAGCCCGGCGCGGCGGGCGGCCACGTTGCCCACTGCCGCGGCTCCGATCATCGGCGCCACGAGGTTCGAACCGCAGCGGTCGTGCTCCTTGTCGGCCTCGCCGGCCTCGCCGTCGGACTCATACGCGGCGATCGACTTGTGCTCGACGCCGTGGTAGGCGGCCAGATCCCCGCCGCGCAGCGCCAGCAGCGCCGGGGCGAGGCTCACGAGCCCGACCGCGCCCTCGCGGCCGACCGTGCGAGCGCCGGTGGAGCGGATCGCCTGGCCGACCAGCGCCGCGCCGGCCATCGCACCCAGCGTGCGCACGTCCTGCATCGGCAGCCGCGCGGCGGGCAGAGCGCGCTTGACCAGCGGAATCACCGCCATCGCCTCGGCCAGCTTGGCCACGCCGCGCACGCCCGGAATCCCCTCCGCGGCCTTGGCGCCCAGGTCGGGCTTGCGCCCGCTGGCAACCTCGACCTCATCGGCCGGCGTGCGGATCGCGGCGGCCCAGTGGGTCGGGCCGTGCACGAGCAGGCCGTTGCGCAGCGCCATCCCACCCAGCCGCAGCTTCTCCTGCTCCTCGCTCATGTCAGCGTCTCCTCGATCAGCCCGGCGTAGAAGCGGGCGGCCAGGCCCAGGTCTGAGATCGGCACGCGTTCGTCGGCCCCGTGCACGAGCGGCGCCGCTTCGAACAGGTCCATCGCCTTCTGCGGAAAGAACCCGTAGGCCACGCAGTCGGGGAAGGCTTCGCGAAACCAGCGCGAGTCGCTGAAGCCGGGCAGCATGATCGCAGCCACCTCGGCCCCTTCGTCCTCGCGCGTGACGAAGGAGCGGATGGAGTCCATCAGCGGGGTGTCGATGGGGGAGCGGTTGCCGATCACCGTCTCGCCGAACTCGACCTCGTAGCCGTCGCCGGGGATCGCCCCGTGGATGCGCTTGAGGGCGTGCTCGCGATCGAGGCCGGGGGGCACGCGGCAATCGACGCTCAGCCGCGCCTGCGCCGGGATCACGTTGATCTTCTCCGAGGCGGACACCATCGTGGGGGCCAGAGTGACGCCCAGCATCGGCTCGAGCAGCACCGCAACCCGGGGGTCCTCGCTCTCCACCTCAGCGAGAGCGGCCTCGAGGTCGTCGGTCTGAACTCCGAGGGCCGTGAGCAGCGCCTCGCCCTCGGGGGTGCGCTCGACCACCACGCGCCCTCCCGACAACGCATCGAGCACGGGGGCGAGCTTGGTCAGCGCGTTGTCGCCGATGCGCGGGATCGAGGCGTGCCCGGCCCGCCCGGAGGTGGTGAGGTTGAAGCGAAAGACGCCCTTCTCGGCGACGCACACCCCATACAGGCGCCGCTCGCCGTAATCGACCACCTCCCCCGCCCCCTCGTTGACCACGACGTCGGCGCGCACCTTGTCGGGATGGCGCTCGCACAGCCATTTGGCGCCGTGCTCCGCGCCGGCCTCCTCGTCCGCGGTGACCACGACCTTCAGCTCGCCGGCCCCCGGGCGCCAGCCCTCCTCGACGAGCGCCACCGCAGCAGCCACCTCGGCGGCCACCTGGCTCTTCATGTCGAGCGCCCCGCGCCCCCAGACACAGTCGTCGCGGATCTCCCCCGACCACGGGTCGACCGACCAGTCGGCGGGGTCGGCCAGCACCGTGTCGACGTGGCCGAGCAGGCACAGCGCCGGCCCGTCGGCCTGCGCCGCGATCCGCGCGATCAGGTTGGGCCGGCCGTCCACGGACGCCAACAGCTCGCACTCGAAGCCGGCGCCCGCGAGCAGATCGCGGAGGAACTCCTGGGCTGCCTGTTCGTTGCCCGGCGGGTTGACCGTGTTGAAGGCGATCAGCCGCTGCAGGAGCTCCGTCGTGCGTCGCTCGAGATCGGCGGACTCAGGCACCTAGGCGAGTGTAGAAGGGAAGCAGATCCCTAACGCGGGAACACGCCCCGCGAGCGCCAGAGCCAGCGCAGGTCACCCTTGGGGCGCAGGCGACCACGGGCCAGCAGGCGCTTGGGGTCACGCCGCCGCGCGAAGACGTCCACGAAGTCCTCGAAGCGCTTGGCCTTGAAGACCACCCGCGGGCTGTCCAGGCGCCCCGGCTCGGCGCGGGTGTCGCCGTTGGCCACCAGGACGTGCCAGGGATCGGCGTCGTCGAAGTCCCACTGGATCGCCCCCGGCTCGGACGCGGCGCCGGCGTCGAGCCCGCCGGCCAGGGTGTCGAAGAGCAGGCGCATGTCCTCGGGGGCGGCGGAGGGCGGGCCGAGCTTCTCGCCCAGGTACCCCGCGCGCACCATCCTGTGGCCGCGCTCCGCGCGCTCGCGTGCCGTGCCCGGAACCGGGAACACCGGCGGCCCGGGCAGTTCCTCGATCGGCATGCCCGCCGTGCGCATCTTGGTCTCCAAGGACGTGGCTCCCTCCTCGCCGATGTCCTCGAGCGTGGTGCCGAAGCACTCGATGTAGCCCATCTCGAAGTCCGGCGGGATCAGCACCGACGCGGTCCACGGGATCACCTCGCGCAGCAGGTCGGCCACTGCGTCGGGCACCTCGGGGTCCATCTCGCGCAGGTCCGAGAGAAGCTTGACGCCGAAGCCGATGTGGCGCTGCTCGTCGGAGGCTACGTTCTCCATCCCCTCCCTGAAGCCGGGGAGCACGTCGCGGTCGGTCAGGTAGGTGGTGATGAAGTGCTGGCCGGGCTGGGCGAGCGTCGCCTCGATGATCACGTGGTAGAGGCAGACCGCGGCGGCCAGGCGGGGGATCGACGGGTCGGCGCGCAGCTCGTCGGCCGTCGTCTCGAGGCGGTCGAATACCTGGCGAAAGCCCCAGGTCAGGTCCGGCTTGATCGCCTCCAGGCCGCTGGAGATGCTGCCCGCGCCGAGGCCGGCCACCTCGTGCATGAAGCGTTTGAAGAAGACTGAGTGGCGCGCCTCGTCCACCTGCTGGGTGGCCAGGAAGTACTTCTGCTCTTCCAGCGGCGCGGCGTCGATGTAGGGCGAGAGGCCGTCGGTGACCGCGTCCTCGCCCCAGAAGAAGAGCGAGTAGTTCCACAGCGCCGCCTTGCGCTCGAAGTCGGTGAAGACCGACTGCCACTGCTCGGCATCGACGGAGAAGTCCAGCTCGCTCGCGCGCCAGTTGCCCTGCTCCCAGCGGCGGTAGAGGTCCTGGTAGGTGATGTTGTCGAGCGGGCTCTTGGCGCCGAGGGCAATGGGCATGCTGAGGAGCCTCCGATTGGTCGGTCTGGTACTTTTGTTCCAGTTTGGCCAGGCAAATGTACCAGAAAGGGGAGCGGCGCCGCGAGGAGATCCTGCGCGCTGCTCTGCGCGTGATCGGGGCTCACGGCGCCGACGCGGTCACCCACCGAGCGGTCGCCCGTGAGGCGGGCGTGCCTCTCTCCGCCACCACCTACTACTTCGCATCGAAGGAGGAGCTGCTGGAGCAGGCGTTCCTGCTCGCCGCCCGCGA
>JBBSLY010000077.1:0-7167 GCA_038233455.1 Solirubrobacterales bacterium
ATCACCTCCCGGTGATCGTCCTCGTCACGCTCACCTTCGGCCTGGTGGTCTGGATCGTCGCGTGGGCGCTCGGCATCAAGGCCTTCGACGCGTTTCTCTTCACCTTCATCATCACGTTCATGGCCGCCGGCGTGCGGCTTGCGCAGCCCCACGTGGATCGGCTGCTGAAAGGCCCGCCGTCCACGCCGGGGCGTTAGCGGTTTCGCGCCCTTCGCGCCACTTCTTTGCATCCGGCTCCCAATTCCGCTTACTATGCGGCGGAGTTTCACCAACACTTCCTTAGGAGGGAACATCTTGCGAGTACGGTCGATGGCAGTTACCTGCCTCTTCGGCGTCCTCGCCCTGGGCGTAGCGGCCTGTGGCGAAGACGACGACAGTGGCAGCGGCGGGGGCGACTCCGCCAAGGCGGGCGAGACGCTCACCGTCTATTCCAGCCTTCCGCTTCAGGGTGCTTCGAGGCCACAGACCACGGCGATGGTCAACGGCATCAAGCTGGCGCTGAAGGATCACAATAACAAGGCGGGTGACTTCAAGATCAAGTACGAGTCGCTCGACGACTCCACGGCCCAGGCCGGCACGTGGACGCCGGAGGCGACCTCGGCCAACGCTCGCGAGGTCGCAAAGGACCCGAACGCGATCGCCTATATCGGCGAGTTCAACTCGGGCGCCAGCGCGATCTCGATCCCGATCCTCAACGAGGTCCCGATGCCGCAGGTCAGTCCCGCCAACACCGCGGTGGGTCTCACCTCCGACGAACCGGGTGCCGACAAGGGCGAGCCCGAGAAGTATTACCCGACCGGTGAGCGCCACTACGTGCGCATCGTTCCCAAGGACACGATCCAGGGCGCGGCGCTGGCAACGCTCATGAAGCAGGAGGGCTGCAAGAACGTGGCCATTCTGCACGACAAGGAGGTCTACGGGGCGGGTCTCGCTAGTAACATCGACAATTCGGCGCAAGAGCAGGGTCTGAAGGTCGTGCAGAACGAAGGCATCGACCCGAAGGCGCCGAACTTCCGCTCGCAGGCCTCGCGGCTCAAGAGCCTCGGTGCGGATTGCTTCGTGTTCAGCGGCATCACCGCCAACGGCGCCGTCCAGCTGTACAAGGACGTCGCGGCGGCTCTGCCGGACGCCCAGCTCTACGGGCCCGACGGCGTGGCCGAGTCCGGCTTCGCCGACCCCAAGGAGGGCGGCATCCCCGCCAACGTGGCCTCGCGGACCAAGGTCACCGTGGCAACGCTGGCACCGGACCAGTACCCGCCCGAGGGCAAGAAGTTCTTCTCGAGCTTCGAGAAGGCCTACGGCGAGCCGAACCCCGACCCCTACGCGATCTACGGCTTCGAGGCCATGGATCTCGTGCTCGACACGATCGAGAAGGCCGGGGCCGACGGTGGTGACCGTCAGGCCGTGATCGACGGTCTGTACGCCACGCAGGGCCGTTCCAGCGTGCTCGGCACGTATGACATCGACGAGAACGGCGACACCACGCTCACCGACTACGGCGTCTACGCCATCGAGAACGGGGAGCTGGAGTTCGACGAGACGATCAAGGCCAAGGGCGGCTGATCGACTCGGACTGAGCGAGACCGGGGGCGGGCACTGGGCCCGCCCCCGGTCTTCTCTTACCTACTGAGAGGATCGGGAGTTGGAGGCAGGCACCCAGGCAGCGCCCGCGCTGAACGCCCGCACCTCGGCGCTTGACCCAGCCCGACGATTCTTCGGCCAGTACGGCCTGATCATCCTGCTGCTCGTGCTGCCGGTCGTCTACGGCGTCCAGGACGTCAGCCAGGACGGAAGCCTGTCGCGGCTCGGCAACAACCTCGTGGCCGGGCTGTCCAACGGCGCGATCTGGGCGCTGGTGGCCATCGGCTACACGCTGGTCTACGGCATCGTCGAGCTGATCAACTTCGCCCACGGCGACGTGTTCATGATCGGCTCGCTGACGGCCGCTGGATTCTTCGGGACTGTCGGGTTGACGGCAGCTACCGGGGTGTTTGGGCTCGCCGTGGGCCTGCTGCTGACCCTGATCGTCTGCATGGTGGCCAGCGGCATGCTCAACGTGATGATCGAGCGGGTGGCTTACCGGCCATTGCGAAACGCGCCGAAGCTGGCGCCGTTGATCACGGCCGTCGGGTTCTCGTTCATCCTCCAGAACGTCGGCATTCTGTGGATCGGCGGGTCGCCGGAAGGGATCACCGATCTCATCAAGGCCCAGAAGCAGCTCTTCGAGATCGGCGGCGTCACGGTCTCGCACGCCGACGTGCTCGCGGTCGGCGCCACGATCCCGCTGGTGCTCCTGCTCACCGTCTTCATCACCAAGAGCCGGATCGGGAAGGCGATGCGCGCCACCGCGCAGGATCCCCAGGCGGCGCGGCTGATGGGCATCAACGTGGACACCACGATCTCCACCACCTTCCTGATCGGCGGCCTGATGGCCGGCGCCGGCGGGCTGATCTACGCCCTCTACCAGACCACGATCTGGTTCTTCCAGGGCTTCCAGGCCGGCCTCATCGCGTTCACCGCAGCGGTCATGGGCGGAATCGGAAACCTCCAGGGCGCCGTGCTCGGAGGGTTCATCATCGGGATCATCCAGCAGATCTCCGACAATCGCATAGGCGGCCAGTGGACCCCGGCGATCGTGTTCGTCTACCTGGTGCTGATCATGGTGCTCAAGCCCCAGGGCCTGCTCGGCGAGGAGACCCGCGAGGCCGGATGAGGCGCCCGGAGCTCAAGCCTCTGATCGCGGCTGCGGCCGCGGGGCTCGCGATCCTGATCGGGCTGCTGATCGAGATGGATACGACGATGTCGGTGGTGCTGGCTCTGCTCGTGGGGCTGCGCGTCTTCTTCGCCGACGACCCACGGGCGGTCAAGCTCATCGCGGTCGGGCTGGTGGTTTGGGCGATCGTGCTGCCCCTGTTCCACGTCGAGGCCGGGGGCTTCATCGACGACGCCGTGCTGGCACTGGCCTATGCGGTGATGGCGCTGGGGCTGAACATCATCGTCGGCTTCGCGGGCCTGCTCGACCTCGGCTACGTGGCCTTCTTCGCGATCGGCGCGCTCGCCGCGGGCTACTTCATGTCGGGCTTCGTCTTCGACGCCAACATCCACGTGCTCGTCTCGGGCCTCAACGCCGAGCTGCCGGGCATCCACCTGAGCTTTCCCCTGGTGCTGGTGATCGCGGTGATCCTGTGCACGATCGCGGGAATGCTGATCGGGCTGCCCACGCTGCGCCTGCGGGGCGACTACATCGCGATCGTGACGCTCGCCTTCGGCGAGATCGCCGGCCGGCTGGTGCTCAACGGCGACGAGATCTCGATCGCGGGGCAGAAGCTCACCAACGGCCGCCAGGGGATCACCCCCGTCGACAAGATCGACCTGCCGCTGCTTCAGCCGTTCGAGGCGCTGAACCTCAGACCGTGGTTCTGGCTCGCTCTCGCGATGCTGTTGTTGGTGCTGTTCGTCAACTACCGTCTGCGCGACTCCCGCCTCGGCCGGGCGTGGATCGCGCTGCGCGAGGACGAGGTGGCCGCCGCCAGCATGGGCGTGCCGCTCGTGAAGACCAAGCTGCTGGCATACGGCACCGGCGCCGCCTTCGGCGGCATGTCGGGCGCTTTCCTGGCATCGCTGTCGAACACCGTGAACGCCGATCAGTTCCAGTTCTCGTTCTCGATCTTCATCCTCGCGATGGTGATCCTCGGCGGCCTCGGCTCGATCGAGGGCGTGGTTGTGGGGGCGATCGCGCTCACCTACATCAACTTCCGTCTGATCCCTGACGTCCTCAACGACGTGCCCAGCAAGATCGGCCTCGACTTCGACCTCACCGAGCTGTCTTTCGGCATCTTCGGGTTCCTGCTCGTGATCATGATGGTCATGCGTCCCGAGGGCCTGGTGCCGGAGCGAAGACGCAAGCAGGAGCTGGTGGAGGGGATAGGCACGGGCGAGACCGCGGGCGCCGGCGAGTCCGTGGTCGAGGCGCGCGCGTGAGCGAAACGGAGCAGCCTCCGGCAGAGCGACGCTCGGGCGCCGCACCTGGCGGCGACGGGGACGCCTCGGCCGCGAACGGCCGGCTGCTGGTGGCCGAGCAGGTGACCAAGGCCTTCGGAGGCCTCGTCGCGGTGGAGGATGTGAGCTTCTCGATCCCGCAGCGCTCGATCGTCTCGATCATCGGTCCCAACGGCGCCGGGAAGACCACCTTCTTCAACATGCTCACCGGCCTCTACAAGCCCACCATGGGGCGGATCTCCTTCGACGGCAAGGACATCACCGCCAAGCGTCCCGACAAGATCACGTCGCTCGGGGTGGCGCGAACCTTCCAGAACATCCGCCTGTTCGCCACGATGTCCGCGATCGAGAACGTGATGGTGGGCCAGCACGCACGCATGAAGGCGGGGCTGTTCGGCTCGATCCTGCGACTGCCCGGTGTGCGCAAGGAGGAGAGGCGCGTAGATGAGCACGCACGCGAGATGCTCTCCTACGTCGGCCTCGACGAGGAGCTGCACTCACAGCTCGCGATCAACCTCGCCTACGGTGATCAGCGGCGGGTCGAGATCGCGCGCGCGCTGGCGTCCGGTCCCAAGCTGTTGCTGCTCGACGAGCCCACGGCGGGGATGAACCCGCAGGAGTCGAGGCGCCTGACAGAGTTCATGCGCAAGCTGCGCGACGAGAAGGGCCTCGCGATCCTGCTGATCGAGCACGACATGCAGGTCGTGATGGAGGTCTCCGAGCACATCACGGTGCTCGACCACGGCGAGAAGATCGCCGAGGGCCTGCCCGAGGACGTTCGCAACGAGGAGCGCGTGATCGAGGCCTACCTCGGCAGGCAGTCCGATGACGACGAGGAGGAGGGCGAGGGCTGATGGCGATGCTCGAGGTCTCCGACCTGCACACCTTCTACGGCAACATCGAGGCGCTCAAGGGCATCTCCCTGGAGGTAAACGAGGGCGAGATCGTGACCCTGATCGGCTCGAACGGCGCCGGCAAGTCCACCACCCTGCGCTCGATCTCGGGCCTCACCCCGGCGCGCCAGGGATCGATCAAGTTCGAGGGCAAGGAGATCGCCGAGACCCCGCCCCAGGAGGTCGTCCAGCTGGGGATCTCACAGTCGCCCGAGGGTCGGCACTGCTTTCCACGCATGAGCGTGCGCGAGAACCTCGAGCTCGGTGCCTTCCTGCGCCGCGACTCGGACAAGGTCGACTCGGACATGGAGCGGGTGTTCACCCTCTTTCCCCGGCTCGAGGAGCGCCAGAAGCAGAAGGCGGGCACGATGTCCGGCGGCGAGCAGCAGATGCTCGCGATCGGCCGGGCGTTGATGGCCGAGCCCAGGTTGCTGCTGCTCGACGAGCCATCGATGGGGATCGCCCCGATCCTGGTGGAGCGGATCTACGAGACGATCGCCGAGATCAACGAGGGTGGCACTACGATCCTGCTGGTGGAGCAGAACGCCAACTACGCCCTCGAGGTCTCCAACCGCGGGTACGTGCTCGAGACCGGCAAGATCGCCGTCTCCGACGAGAGCTCCGCCCTGCGCGAGAACCCCGAGGTCCAGAAGGCCTACCTGGGCGCATGAGCTTCGATCTCGCGGTCATCGGCGTCTCGGCCCTGTGGCTGACCTACGCCTGGCTGGCGTCGGCGATCGTCGCCTCCTATCTGTCCAACCGCAAGGGCTACGGCGAGAAGATCGGGCTGGCGTCCGGGATGCTGCTGTCGGTGATCGGCGTCGTGATCTGGCTGGTGGTGCCCGCGCGGCCCGACTCGCGCTGGAAGCTTCAGGGGATCTTCGGGTCGAAGGGCCAGACCGTGGCCGAGGCGCGGGCAGAGCGCGAGGCGGCCGCCGGGGGGCAGTAGTGCCCGCGGGCTGGGATCGCCGCGAGCCCCTTCCATCCTTCGTCTCGCTGCCGGCGTTTCTCTGGCGGAAGGTGCCCCCCGCGGGCCGGATCGCCCTGGTGCTACTGGGCCTGGCGGCGCTCGTCGCGACCGCGGTCGCCATACCACGCATTCTGAATGATCGGCGCGAGGCCGACGCCCGAGCCGAGCGCCAGGCAACCGCGGCGGCCGAGAGCCGCATCGAGCGCCTGCGCGCCCTGGTCAAGCCGCGGACCGAGACGGTCTCCGGTCCGGCCTCGGAGCGGCTCGCGAGGCTGCGGAAACTGATCGTGGCCGGCGCGGCGCGCCGTGCCGAGAGCCGCATCCTGCGTGCGAGCTGCGAGCCGGTGCCCCTCGCGGCGGGTGAGCGCGACGCGCCGGGCGTCCGGCGCCTGAGCTGTCTCGCGGTGACCTCGGAGTTCGCGCCGAGCGAGGTCACCTCCGGGGGATCGATCGGGTATCCCTACCGCGCGCTCGTGGACCTCCGCGCCGGCCGGCTCACCTACTGCCGTGTCTTCGGCGTGCCCGGGGAGGGCGGGCTCACGAGCCGCCAGGCGGTGACGGTGCCGAAGGCCTGCGGAGGGTAGGCCGTCCAGCCGACGGCCCCCAGGCCGTGCGGGGTCCGCGCCCTACCGTCCCGTAGCCGCTCGCAGCGCGCGCTCGAGGTCGGGCTGGCGGAACTCATAGCCGAGCTCTTGGAGGCGGGCCGGCACCGCGCGCACGCCCGTGGTCACGATCGAGGCCATCTCGCCGTAGAGGGCTTCAACGCCACCACCAAGCTGCGCAAGGCGATCACCTCCCGGTGATCGTCCTCGTCACGCTCACCTTCGGCCTGGTGGTCTGGATCGTCGCGTGGGCGCTCGGCATCAAGGCCTTCGACGCCTTCCTGTTCACGTTCATCATCACGTTCATGGCCGCCGGGGTGCGGCTGGCCCAGCCCCACGTGGATCGGCTGCTCAGGGGCAGGCGCGCCAGCATGCCGGGCGAGCGCTAGCTCTCGATAACCACGTGGCCCTGGCACGGCGTAGGCATACCATGGCGATGGCTGCGGTCTGTGTGCGCCGTGCTGACCGGAGCCTGCGCAGGGGCAGACAGCAGCACGGAGGTGCGCGGCAAGGCCCTGACGGTCTACATGAGCGCCCCGCGACATGGTGTATCCGCTCGTGTCGGTGAAGCTGCCGTGGCGGGGGCGCGGCTCGCCCTCGCCGAGGCGGGCTCGCGGGTACGCGGGCGCCGCATTCGGCTGGTCGCGCTCCCCTCCACCCGGCCTGGCGACGAGGTGTGGCATCCGGGCACAGTCGAAGCCAA
>JBBSLY010000078.1:0-7157 GCA_038233455.1 Solirubrobacterales bacterium
ATCATCAACGCTCGCTGGCTGCTCGATCGCGACGGCAAGATCACGATCACGGTCCCCGAGCGCTTCGACGTCAGCGCCGACGCGCTGGCCGCGGCGCTCGCCTCGCCCGCGGCGTAGGCCTCTCGGGCTCGCGCAGCAGAGTCTGTCGAACGACTTCGACGCAGGCCCAGGCGGGCCCGGCGTCGGTGGGAGCTAGCTAGGTGGCGCGCGCACTTACCAGGGCCGCAGCGCCTCGGTACGCTGAAGAGCCCGCTTCGCGCAGGCAACGCTGGCCTTCCGCCCGCGAGCCCCGTGCGACGCCTCGTCCGTCAAGCCCTTCGAGCTTTTCAATTCCGTGGCCACCAGGAACGACCTCGTCAGCGTCCTGCAACAGGACCCCCAGCTCGCCCAAGCGCTGCATCCGGCCGCCGCGGCCAAGGCTACCCGACACGCCCTCGCGCGCGTAGCCTCGCTTCCGAAGGCTGAGTTCCGCCCCCGCGACCGGCTGCCCGACAAGCCCGGGGCGTTCGGGATGCTGGTGCTCGAGGGCCTGCTCCTGCGGGGAGTGTGCGTGGCGGAGCGCCCCACGCTCGAGATCTTCGGCGCGGGGGACCTCGTCCGCCCCTTCGACGGGGAGCACGATCCCTATGCCGTGGTACCGGCCGAGGTCCGCTGGTGGGCGCTGCGCCCGGCGAAGCTGGCGCTGCTGGATGCAGGCTTCATTCGCAGGATGTCGGACTTTCCCGAAGTGATCGGCGAGCTCGCGGGACGGCTCGGGAAGGTCGCGACGGCTGGCAGTGTGCGGCTTTCGATCGTCCAGCAGCCGCGGCTCACCGTGCGCCTCCAGCTCGTGCTCTGGCAGCTGGCAGACCGCTTCGGCCGGGTGCAGACCGACGGTGTGGTTCTGCCGCTGCCGCTCTGTCACGGATTGCTCGCCTGGCTCGTGGGGGCGCGGCGTCCCGCCGTGAGCGGCGCGCTGAAGGAGCTCGAGCGTGAGCGACTTCTCGCCCGCGCCCCGGACGAGACGTGGTGGCTGGCCCGACAGACGCCGGACCTCCTCGCGGAGCTGACGGGGACCGTCGAGCCCGTCGCCGCTTGACGCTAGTTGTCATTCGGATGACAGCCGGCCTCGACAGATTTCGGGCCAGCGTCCACCATGCTCGCCTGTCCTGCGGTAGCTGGGCGGGGAATTGGGCGGGAACCACGATCGAGGGGGGGACCAGTGGGCATGAGCGGGAGCCGCATCCAAGGGCCGAGGCGTGAGCAGTGGGTAGTCCGACGACTCCTGCTGATAGCGGGCCTCGCCGCAGTGGCGACGGCGCTCGGGGTGCCGAGCGCATTCGGCGCGACGCCGAGCACCTCCTACAACCTCACCTCGATCGACACGCCGTTCCCCCAGCCCACCGGTCGGTTCGGGGAGCGCCACGCCGCCACCGACGACATCGACGGCGACGGCGTCAACGACTACTTCGTCGGTGCTCTGAGCGAGAGCTTCGGCGGGTTCAACAACGCCGGGCGGGTGTACGCGATCAGCGGCAGGACGCGCACGGTGATCTACGACATCGAGGCCCCCGAGATCCAGGCCGACGCGCAGCTGGGCTTCTTTATCGCAGTCCTGGGCGACGTCGACGGCGATGGCAAGGGCGATCTCGCGGTCGGCACCAATCAGCAGGACACCACGGCGGCCGGCGAGTCGTGCATACCGCCCGCCGTCGGATGCAACAAGGACCAGGGCAAGGCGTGGGTCTTCAGCGGCGGTAAGCGCGGTCGGCTCATCTATGAGGTCGACAATCCCGATCCCCAGCCCGACGGGCGCTTCGGGTCGCGGATCGGGCGTGCAGGCGATGTCACGGGCGACGGAGTGCCCGACTCGATCATGGGCTCTTCGAGCAACGACGTGCCTGCGGGCTGCGGCGCCGACGGCACGATCGAGGATGGCTGTCGCAAGAACCAGGGGCAGGCCTACATCTTCGACGGGACGGACGGCACCCCGTTTCGGACGCTGGACCTGCCCCTCTCCGATCAGGCGACTGCCACCTGCTCCACGTCCTGCGGCAGCTTTGGCCTCTCGGTCCAGGGGCCGGGCGACGTGGACGGCGACGGCATCACCGACCAGCTTGTCGACGCCGCCAGCCTCAGCCTGACCGAGGCGGGCGAGGTCTGCGAGCCTGGGTCGGAGGGATGCAACCGCGCGCAGGGGGCTATGCACCTCTTCAGCGGCGCCAGCGGCGCCCTGCTCGCGAGGATCGACGATCCGGCGCCTCAGGCCGGTGCGTTCTTCGGGTTCCAGGACGCGGCGCCGCTGTCGCCCGGCGATGTCAACGGCGACGGTCGCGCGGAGCTCTTCGCCAACGGCTTCGCGCAGGGCGGTGCGGGGCCGGACGTGTCGCCCGCCGAGGGACGCATCTGGGTCTTTGACGGCAAGGCCACCGTCGACAACCCCGGCGACCACGGGGTCGTGCTCTACGAGCCCAAGGACCCCACGCCGAGCACGGGCGGCCAGTTCGCCTTCTCGATGGACAAGACCGACTACAACAAGGACGGGGTGCCCGACCTCTACGTCGGTCAGTCGCCCCACCAGATCGAAGGTACCGACCAGAGCGGGGGCACCTACGTCTTTGACGGCAGGGACGGGTCGCTGCTGAAGGCGCTCGAGCTGCCGGCAGGCGTAGCTCAGGAGGGATCCCCCGGGAACCTGGGCTCCAACCTCGGCTGGAGCGTGGCCGCACCCGGGGATCTCAATGGCGACGGCGAGCCCGACTACGTCGCCGCCGCAACGTTCCAGGACGTCGGCGACAACAAGGATGAGGGCAGGGCGTTCGCCTTCCTGTCCGATGTTCCGGCGCCGGTCCCGACCCCGACTCCGGTCCCGACTCCGACCCCGACGCCCCCCGCTGGCGGTGACGACGCCGACGACGCCAAGGTCCGCCCGATCTTCGCCCGCCCGGGATCCAACGCCCGTCAGAAGGGTGGCCGGGTCAACGTCACGGTGACCGGACGCCTGCTCAAGGTCCAGGGACGCCCCTGCAAGGGCAGGGTGGCGGTGGGAGCGCGCACGGGCGGCCGCAAGGCGCGCCACGTGTTCCAGATCCAGAAGAGCGGCAAGGGTCCCTGCACCTACAAGACGGTGTTCCGCTTCCGGGTGAACAAGCTCAAGAAGTCGGTCCGCTCGCGCGACGCCAGGCTGCTGGTGCGCGTGAACTCCAGCTACAAGGGCACGCAGCAGCTGACCGGGGATCGGGCGCCCTCGGTGCTCAAGCGGGTGATCCGCTAGGGGCGCACCGCACCGCTCGCCTGCCGGGCGGCCACAGGCGAGGAGATCGGAGGGCGGCTTGCGGGCCGCCCTCCGCGTCTTCGCTCCCGCTCCGCTCCGCGTGTTGCGCAGACCTCACCGCCGACCGGCGCCGGCTGGCCCGAGGGCGCGGCCGCTATGTGTCCGCGCCCCTTACGCGACGCGCCGTTCTGATCTAGCGTCAAAGGGCCCGACGCAGGGCAGGCGATGGTTGAGCCAGTACTCGTGCCAGATGTCGAAGACCGGACCGCCCGCGCAGGGCCGGAGCGGCTCGACCCCGGTGGTGACTTGTGCCGCCGGCTGCGCCAGCTGTCCTCACCGACCCTGATCGGACGCGAGCGCGAGCTCGAGCTGCTCGTGCAGGCCGCGAGCGCTCCGCCCGCTCTGATCTCGGTGCAGGGCGAGGCGGGAGTCGGCAAGAGCAGGCTCGTGCGGGAAGCGCTGCGGGCCCCCGGGGCCGCCGGCACTCACGTCCTTCTCGGCCGCTGCCACCGGCTGCGCGAGCCCTTCTTCCTGGGGCCCGTGGTCGAGGCCCTGCGAGCTGCCGGCCACGTTCCCCTGTGTCGTCCGCTGAGCCCGGTGGCCGGCGCCGTCGCGCCGCTGCTCCCCGAGCTGGCCGACCTGCTGCCGCGCGCCCCGGCGCCGATCGGGGACGCGGGGGTCGATCGCCACCAGATCTTCAGAGCGCTGCGCGAGCTGCTCGGTGCCTTCGGACCGACGGTCTGCGTCTTGGAGGACCTGCACTGGGCGGACGAGGGCACCTTGGAGCTCCTGGCCTTCCTCCTCTCACAGCCGCCCGAGGACCTCGCCCTAGTGCTCACCTACCGCGGCGACGAGCTGCCTCGATCCTCGCCGCTGCCCGGACTGGCGTCGAGCCTTTCGAGCGATGCGCTCACGAGCGCGATCGAGCTTCCCGCGCTGGGTCTCGAGGAGGTGCGCAGGCTCGTGTGCGCGATCCTGGAGACCGACGCGGTCTCCGAGGCGGCGGCAGGGTACCTGCACGAGCAGACGGCGGGGATCCCCCTCGCCCTCGAGGAGGTGCTTCGCCTGCTCCGCGACCGCGACCAGCTCGGCTTCATCCAGCGTGAGCGCAGGCCGGAGGAGCTGCACGGACTCGGCGTCCCACCGGCGATCGGGCAGTCGATTCGGGAGCGGATGGAGCCCCTCGCGGACGACGCTCGGCTGATCGCCCGGGCCGCCGCGGTGCTCGCGCTTCCGGCTGGCGAGGAGCTTCTGGCCGGCGTGGCCGCTCTTGCGCCCGACCGCGCCGCGCGGGCGCTCAGCCAGGCGCTCTCCACCGCTCTGCTCGAGGAGAAGGCAGGGGACTGCTATGGCTTTCGCCACGCTCTCGCCTCGCAGGCCGTCTACGAGGAGACCCCCGGTCCAGAGCGGCGACGGTTGCATCTCCGCGCGGCCGAGGCGCGCGAGGCGGGCCCCGAGCCACGGCCGCTCGCCCTCCTGGCCCACCACTTCGAAGAGGCCAACCGCCCCAAGCAGTGGGCCCGCTACGCCGAGGCGGCCGCCGGGGCGGCCGGCGCCGTCGGGGACCATCGAGCCGCCGCCCGCCTTCTCGCACAGGCGCTTCGCGCACCGCGGCTCGCCCGCGCCGCCAGGGTCCGGGTTGCGCTGAAGCTGAGCGCGGCCGCGCTCTACAGCGACAGCCCCGAGGTCGCAATCGGTGACCTGCAGCCGATCCTCGAAGGGGAGTCGATGGCGGCGGGCGAGCGCGGTGAGCTGCGCTACTGGATCGCCCGCCTGCGGTGTCAGACGGGCGACCGGGGGCGCTGGCGCGAGGAGATGGAGCGGGCGGCCGGCGAGCTCGCACAACGTCCGGAGCTGGCATCGCGCGCCATGGTCAACCTGGCCTGGCCGGTCTACGGAGAGCGGCCCCTCGAGCACCACCTCGCCTGGCTCGACCGGGCGGTGCGAGCGGCGGCGCGCACGGACGACCGTGCGGTCAAGACCGCGGTCCTCTCGCAGCGGGCGTCGATCCTGCTCTGTGTCGGCGATCCGAAGGGGTGGCGAGTGATCCGCGACATCCCGGCGGAAGGCGGCTCGCCGGAGGACAAGCTCCAGCTGCTGCGCGCCCGCCACAGCCTCGCCGTGATGGCGCTCGGCCTCGGCTACCACCGCCGCGCAAAGGGCTTTCTGGGCGAGGTCGCCCGCCTCGACGGCGAGCTCGACCACGCCTCCTGGCAGCCCTGGCGCGATACCGTCCAGGCTTCCCTCGACTGGCGGATGGGCCGCTGGGAAGGGCTCGGGTCGCGCGTGCGCGACCTCGGGGAGCGCACCGGGGCGAGGGCCGGCATCTCGATCGTCAACGAGATCGTCCTGAGCTCGCTGCTGCTCAGCCAGGGTCGGATCGAGGAGTCCGAGGCGATCTGGTCGTCGATCTCCGAGCGGGCCGAGTCGAGCGGATGGATGTCGAGCCAGGTGACGGCATCCGCCGGGCGCGCGCGTATCCGCCTGGCACGGGGCGATGCGGCCGGTGCTCGCGAGGCGGTCGGTCGCGGGCTCGAGATCGTCAGGCGCAAGGGTATCTGGTGCTGGGGCCGCGAGCTCGTCCCGGTGGCGGTGCAGGCGGCGCTCGCATGTGGGGAGCGGACCGAGGCGCGCGACCTGGCCGAGGAGCTCGCAAGCGGCCTCCGTGGCCGCGATGCCCCGGCGGCCCGCGCGGCGAGCTGCTTCTGCCAGGGGGCCGTTGCGGAGGCTGCGGGCGAGGGTTCGGCCGCGGCCCGGCTGTTCGCGCGAGCCGACACGATGTGGGGCGAGCTGCCCTCTCCGTACGAGGCCGCCCAGGCGCGTGAGGCCCGAGCCCGGTGCCTGCTCGCCGAAGGCGACGAGCACGGAGCCGCGCTCCTGCTCGGGGCCCTCGAGACCTTCGGCGAGCTCCGAGCGAGCTGGGACGCGGCCCGCGTGCGGGGCGACCTCAAGGCGCACGGCATCGCGCCCCCGGCCCACCGTCGCGGCGGGCGGCGGGCCTACGGCGACCAGCTCTCCCCGCGCGAGGCCGAGGTGGCGCACCTCGCCGGCGTGGGGCGCAAGAACCGAGAGATCGCCGAGCTGCTGTTCCTCTCGCCACGCACGGTCGAGGACCACGTGGCCGCCGCCCTGCGCAAGCTCGGGCTCGAGTCCAGGCGCGAGCTCGCGGCGCTGGGTGACAGGGACCACGCAGCTGCGCTGAATCGTCCGTAGCCCTGCGTAGCTGAATTTTCCGTAGCTCTACGGATTGACCAGGCCGTCACCGTGCGACACCCTCGGCCGGCGCGTGGCCAGAGCACGGCCCGCGGGCGAAATGGCGTGATCAGGGGGAATCGATGGGGGAGGCGATCTGATGGGAATCTCTGGACGTGGCAGGGCTGGGTCGGGCGGACCGGGCGGGCGTCTTCGCCTGCTGCTGGTGGGCGGCGTGGCGGTCGGGGCGCTGGCGCTCGGGGCCGTGAGCGTCTTCGGAGCCTCGCCGAGCACCTCCTACGACACCCAGCGCGTCGAGAACCCCGAGCCCCAGCCGAAGGGCCACTTCGGAACGCGCTCGGTGCCCGCCGGGGACGTCACCGGCGACGGGGTGCCCGACGTCTTCGTCGACGCCTACACGCAGGACGTCTTCAAGGGGCCGGGGCCGGGCTGCGGTCAGGCCGAGCCCAACGGCTGCGAGGAGGACGCCGGAAAGGCGTTCCTCGTCAGCGGGAAGGACGGCTCCATCGTCTACGACATCACCTCGCCCGAGCTGCAGGCGGGCGCTGAATTCGGCTTCTACGTCATGGTCCCCGGCGACGTCAACGGGGACGGCAAGGACGATGTCGTCGTGGGAGCCAACTCACAGGACGTGGACGCGACGACCGGCGACTCGTGCACGGTCGGCCAGCCCAACTGCAACTCCGGCCAG
>JBBSLY010000079.1:0-7153 GCA_038233455.1 Solirubrobacterales bacterium
GCGAAGCGGTTGCGACGAACTCCTTGCGCGCCACGTCGACCCGGCGCAGCTGGCGCTGCATCTCGTTGAACGTCTCGGTGAGCTGGCCCAGCTCGTCTCGCGACTCCACGGGCAGCGGCTCGATGAAACGCCCGGCGGCCACCTCCTGGGCGCCCCGCTCGAGGCGCATCACCCGCCGCGACAGCGCCCGGGCGACCAGGTACCCGCCCACGAGAGCCAGCAGCAGGGCGGCGGCGGCCGCAGCCAGCAGCCGCGCGCGCACGAAGGCCACGGTCTCCTGGGCGTCGTCGAGGCTCTGGGTGTAGAGGGCCACCCGCGCGATCCGGCCCCGGTAGGGGATCGGCTGGGCCAGCTCGATCAGCTCCTCCCCGCTGAAGGTCCCGCGGCCCGGCACGGGCGATCTCGTCACGACGGCCCTCTCCGCCAGCGGCCGGTTCTCCGGCGTCTTGCGCTCCTCACGCGAGTCGGTGATCGGGAAGAAACGCAGGTCCTCGGCGCGAGGGGCCGCGTTACCGGTCGGCTGCTGGACGCTCAGCAGCGTCAGCCTCGCTCCGGCCGCGTCGGCGATCGCGCGCACCTGATCGTTGAGCTCTGTGCCCGTGATCTCTCCATCGACGGTGAGCTCCTCGAGCGTGGGCGCAGCTTCGCGCGCCACCAGCTCCAGCTCGTCGAGCTTTCGCTCCCGCAGGTTGGACTCGAGCTGCGGGATGACGAAGACGTAGAGCACCGAGAAGGCCGCCGCGACGAGCGCGAGGAAGACCAGCGCCAGCTTGTTGCGCAGCGAGCGCAGGCCCGGGAGGTGCACGCTCAGCGGTCCCGGAAGCGGTATCCGACGCCGCGCACGGTGAGGATCAGCTCCGGGTAGCGGGGGTCTGACTCGAGCTTCTCGCGCAGGTGGCGGATGTGGACGTCGACCGTGCGCGGGTCGCGGTAGGAGGCATCGCCCCACACGCGTTCGAGCAGCACCATGCGGTTGTAGACGCGGCCGGGGTGACGGGCCAGCGCAGCGAGGATCTCGAACTCCACGTAGGTCAGCCGGATCGGCTCCCCGGAGCACGTGACCTGGCGCTTCTCGAAGTCGATGCGCAGGTTGCCGTCGGTCAGCGGCTCCTCGACGGGGTCGTCGGTCCGCGAGAGGGCGGCGCGTCGCATCACGGCCTTCACCCGGCTGCGGAACTCGCGCACCGAGAAGGGCTTGGTGATGTAGTCGTCCGCCCCGAGCTCCAGGCCGAGCACCTTGTCGATCTCCTCCGCCCGCGCGGTGAGCATGATGATCGGCACCGAGCTGCGCGCACGCACCTGGCGGCAGACCTCGAAGCCGTCGACCTTCGGCAGCATCAGGTCCAGCACGACCAGGTCGAATGTGGTCTCGCGCATCCGGTCGAGCGCCTCGCGCCCGTCCAGGGCGGCGACGACCTCGTAGCCCTCCTTGCGCAGGGGATAGGCCAGCAGCGTCTGGAGCGACTTCTCGTCGTCGACGAGGAGGATGCGGGGAGCCTGGGTGGCCATGAGAGTTATCGCGCTGTCGCGCCTTCCCGAGATTGTAGGTTGCAGCGGAGTGATCGAGCCCCGTATCTACCGGGCGGCGTTCGTGCCGGCCCTGCTCGCGGTCGTCGTCGCGATGTTCTCGCTCGAGAGCCCGGCGCGGCCACTGCCCCAGGGCCTGGCTGCGGACGTGGTGTTCGACGGCGATCAGGCGGCCACCACCATGCGCGAGCTGATCGCGGCAGCGCCTGACCGCCGTGCCGGCACCAGGGGCGATCGGGCGGCGGCGGAGTTCGTTCGCAAGCGCTTCCGGGCGCGGGGCTTCGTCGTCGAATCCGAGCCCTTCGAGAGCGACGGCAAGGACCTGGTGAACGTGATCGGGCGACGCGCGGGCGAGACGCGCAGCCAGATCGTGGTGGTGGCCACGCGCGACGCGGGGGGCGTGCCCGACGCGACGGGCACCGCGGCATCCACCGCCGTCCTGACCGAGGTGGCGCGCGTGTTCGAGGGGCGCCCGTCGCGCAAGACGCTCGTCCTGGCGTCGGTGGACGGCTCGACGCTCGGGGAGCTCGGCACGGCCCGCCTGGCGGACTCGCTCGACGAGGCCGGCGAGGTCGACGGCGTGCTCGCGATCTCGGGGCTGGGCGCGAAGGGCCCGGTGCGGGTCGTGCCCTGGGCGAACGACACCTCGCGGCCCGAGCTTGGCTTGGAGCGCACGGTTGCGCAGTCGCTGCGCGAGGAGCAGGGAACCGGGGGCACCGGGTCGAGCGCACTGGGGCAGCTCGCCCGGCTCGCCTTCCCGATCGGGATCGGCCCGCAGGGAGTGCTGCTCGAACGCGGCTACGAAGCGGTCCGGCTCGCGGGGGACGGGGAGCTGGGGGGGCCGGGCTCGGCCACGCCCGAGCAGGTCGACGTGAACGCTCTGGAGCGCGCTGGGCGAGCGCTGCTTCGCAGCCTAACCGCCTTGGACCAGGGTCCTCGGCCCGAGGCGGGCCCGCAGACCTACGTGACGGTGGTCAGCCAGGTGATGCCGGGATGGGTGCTCCGGGTGCTGTCGCTCGCGCTGATCGCACCGGCGCTCGTGGCCGGCATCGACGCCTTCGCGCGCGCCCGGCGCCGGCGCGTGGAGGTCTCGGTTTGGCTCCTGTGGACCGGGGCCGCGGCGCTTCCATTCCTCCTCGGACTCGGCGTAGCGAATCTGCTCGAGCTCTTCGGGGCGACGCCTGACGTGCCGAGGGCGCCCGTGGCGCCGGCGCTGTACGAGCTCGATGCGCCTGCCCTGGCGGTGCTGATAGTCGTCGCCCTGGTGGTGGCGCTTGCCTGGCTCGGCGTCAGGCGGCTCGCGGCTCGGAGTCGACCTGCGCTGGCAGACCCCGCGGCGCCCGGGGCGGCCGTCGCCGGTGGGCTGGTCCTCAGCCTCGCCCTGCTGGCGACCTGGGTCATCAATCCCTACTTCGCGCTGATCATGGTGCCGGCGCTGCACCTCTGGATGCTTGCGCTGCTGGTCGCACCGGCACCGCCGCCGCGCGTTGGCGCCGCGCTCGTCCTGGGCGGGTTGGTGCTCCCTGCGCTCCTGGCCGTCTACGACCTCGCTGCACTGAACCTGAACCCTGCCGAGGGAGCCTGGTATCTCCTCCTGCTGATCACTGGTGGACACGTGAGCTTCGTCGGCGCCCTCGTGGGGTGCGTGCTCGCCGGCCTCTTCGTGGCGCTGGTGTCGATCGTGACCGCCCGGGGCGAGACGCCCACTACGTCGGCGCCGGCGGTGCCCTCGGTGCGGGGGCCCGCGACGTATGCCGGTCCCGGCTCGTTGGGCGGCACGGGGTCTGCGCTGCCGCGGCGCTAGGCGGTTCGTCCACTAGCGTGGCCTATGCATGGTGGGCCGAGAGCCAGCTGACGACAGGGGGGCCATGGTTTCGGTCATCAAGGAGCGTGTGGACGGTGGCGACTACTCGGTGGATCCGCTTGACGTGGCCGCTGCGATGCTGGAGCGCCTCAGGTCGCCGGCGAAACTGGCCGATCTGTGCTCAGAGATGCTCGTAGCCACGCAGCTCACCGGGGCCTCCGGAGAGCTCGAGACCCTCGCCGGCGACGACGCGGCCTAGGCGCGTCAGCGCGACGCCGGCCGCCTCCGTGGCCTCCTTCCAACGCTCGGGCGCCAGCGTGAACAGCAGCTCGTAGTCCTCGCCACCGGTGGCCGCGAGCTCTGAGGCCTCGCGCCCGGCCGCGCGGGCGATCTCCTCCACACCGGTGGCCATGGGAACGCACGCCAGGTCGATTTCGAGCCGGACCCCGCTGCTCGTGGCGATGTGGCGGGCATCGCCGGCCAGCCCGTCGCTCAGGTCGATCATCGCCGTCGCGCCGGCGGTGGCCAGCGCCCTGCCCGCCTCCAGGCGGGGCGTCGGGCGCCGGTGACGCTCGGCGAGGGCAGTGGCTGCGGAGAGGCCTTGCCCGGCGCCGCCGAGCACGAGCAGGCCGGCCGCGGACGCGCCCAGCTCACCGGTCACGCCCACGAAATCTCCGGGCTTGGCTCCGTCGCGCCCGATCAGCTCGGAGTCGAGCTCGCCCCAGCCGGTGACAGCGACCGTCACGATCAACGAGTCGGCGCGCACCACGTCGCCGCCGGCGATCGTGACCCCGAGCCGCTCGGCCAGCTCGGCCATGGCGACGGTGAGCTCGAGCGTCGGCCCACCATCGAAGCCCTCGGGCAGCGCGAGCGATACGTAGGCCTCACCGGCCTGCGCTCCCATCGCGGCCAGGTCCGAGAGCGCCGCGGCGAGCGCCTTGTGTCCGATGTCCGCGGGACTGTGGGAATCCAGGGTGAAGTGCACCCCGTCGACCACGGTGTCGATGGAGGTGACCGCGAACGGACGCGAGCGCACCACGGCGGCGTCGTCGCCGACCCAGCGCACCACGTGCTCACCGGGTTCGGCGAGGGCCTGGCGGATCGCTGAGATCAGTGCGAGCTCGCTCACGGCCGCCCAGTGTCGCGGCTGGCGCCGCTCTGAGGCGTTACCGGCCGGGGGCCGCCTCGCCGCCACCCTGTGGCGAGGGGGCTGGCGTGGGCGCCGCTTGGGGCGGGGACTCGTACAGCTCCGGGGCGTAGGACTGCCCCGTGCCGTCGTCGGTGCCCCCGGTCGAGGTGTCGGTGTCGCCGCTGTAGGTCTGGTCGCTGTAGGTGTCGGTGCTCGAGCCGTCGTCGTCGTACTCTGAGCCGGTCGAGGAGCCCGTGCTCGAGTAGCGACCGTAGAACGCCGAGGACTCGAACGGAGTCTCGGGCTCGGGGAAGTCGCTGCAGTCAGAGCCCTGCGCGGGAGACATGAAGGCTCGCCACACCGGAGCAGCCAGCGTGCCGCCCTGCGCGCCGGGAATCGCGATGCCGGCGTCGGGGTAGCCCACCCACACCGCGGTGGAGAGCTTGGGCGTGTAGCCCACGAACCACGCGTCCTTGCCCTCGTCGGTGGTCCCCGTCTTGCCGGCGGCCGGGCAGCCGTAGTTGGCCGCGGTGCCGGTGCCGCCCTGGACGTTTGCCTCGAGGATCTGGGTGACCTCGTTGGCCTCGCCGTCGGTGAGCACGCGCCTGCCCTCGCCGCCCACGAGCTTGTCGCTCTTGCCGTCGGGGAACACGACCTTCTCGATCGCGGTGGGGCGGCGGCGGATGCCCCCCGCGGCCAGCGTCGCGTAGGCGCTCGCCATCTCGAGTGGCGTCACTCCCAGCCGCAGGCCGCCGAGCCCCTCGGCCGGGTAGCAGTCGAGCTTGGTCACGATGCCCAGCAGCTTGGCCGTCTCGCACACCTTGTCGGGGCCCATATCGAGGATCAGCTGCGCGTAGACGGTGTTGTCGGAGGCGAGCGTGGCGCTGCGCAGGCTCATCGAGCCGGAGTAGCTGTCGCCGAAGGTCTTGACGTTCCACTCGCCGAAGACGGGGTCGTTGATGTACAGGGGCTTGGACGTGTAGTAGGTCGAGTCGGGGTCGATCCCCTGCCGGACCGCCGCGGTGAGCACCATCGTCTTGAAGGCCGACCCGGGCTGGCGGTGGCCCTGGGCCGCCAGGTTGAACGTGCGCTCGGCGTAGGTGCCGCTGGAGGCCATCGCCTTGATCTCGCCGTTGGTCGGGTCGACCGCCGCTATCGCCGCTCCCGGCCCGGCGGGATCGGCGTAGTAGGCGTTGATGGCCTCGCGCGCCTGATCCTGCGTGGCGGGGTCGATGGTCGTGTAGACCTTCAGGCCGCCGCGACGGTAGACGCCGACGCCGTAGCGCTCGATCAGCGTGTCCTGCACGTAGTCGAAGAAGTAGGGCTCGCGGCGGCGCGTGTAGCGGTAGCCCTTGCGCACGCCGAGCGGCTTGGCCGAGGCCGCGGCGGCCTCTACGAGGCTGATCGACCCCATCTCGGCCATCCGATCGAGCACCTCATTGCGGCGCCTGGTGGCCTCGTCGGGGTTGGTGAAGGGGTTGTACTGAGACGGTGCCTGAGGGAGGCCCGCGAGCAGCGCCGCCTCCTCGAGCTTCAGCGCCCGCGCGTGCTTGGCGAAGAACGTCGACGCCGCCGCTTCCACGCCGACCGACGTGCGCCCGTCCACCGTGCCGAAGGGCACGGAGTTGAGGTAGCTCTCGAGGATCCACCGCTTCGAGTGCTCCTCCTCGAGCTCGGAGGCCAGCTTGGCCTCGCGGATCTTGCGCTCGAAGTTGCGCTCCGGATCGTCGATGTAGAGCGCTCGCGCCAGCTGCTGGGTGATCGTCGAGCCGCCCTGCACGTTCTTGCCCGACTCGATGTTCTTGATCCCCGCGCGCACGACCGCTGCGTAGTCGACGCCCTCGTGCTGCCAGAAGCGCTCGTCCTCGATCGCCACCACGGCCTGGCGCATCCGGCGGGGCAGGTCCCTCCACGGCACCGGCGTGCGGATCTCGTCCGACTGCACGTAGCCCAGGCGCGACCCGTCGACGGCGAAGATCTCGGAGGTCTTGCCCTTGTCCTGGGCCTTGAGCTCTGACAGGTCGGGCGCGCTGGCGGCCAGCGCGATCACGTAGCCGGCCACCGATAGCAGCGCCACCGCACACACGATGCCGACCACGCCGAAGGCCAAGGCGATCTGGCGCCCGCTTCGGTTGCGGCCGCGGCCGCGTCGTTGCTTTCGCTGCCGGTAGGTCATGGGTGGGGTCTGCTAAGTGCCCTTCGCTCCCCGTGGTCGGCTACGCACCTCGAGCTTTGCGGGGGCCGGGCGGGGCCGGAGAGTCCTCAAAGGATAGGGAAGCGTCCATCAGTCGTTGCAGGCTCTCTTCCCCGGGCGCGCTGGCACTCCTCCAGCCTCGCTCGCCCGACCTGCATCGTCACGCCCCGTTCGCTGCCGTCCGCGCCCGCGAACGGGGCCGACCTGATTGGATCGGAGGTCGGCTATGGCGCACCAGGCTACTTCCAGACGGGTGGCGGCCGGGGCCTCGATCCGGGCCCTCACCGCCCGCGCCCGCGCATCGGAATCCCTGCGGGCCGCGTGGGCGGCGCTCGTGTGGAGCAGGCTGGCGATTCTCGCCGTCGCCGTGTTCGCCGCCCTCTCCGTGGGAGAGGGCGGCGTGGCGGGCGTGAACGCCGAGCGCTTCGACGACCCGGCGCTCACCCATCCGTACGGAGGCCTGGGGGACGCGGTCGCGTCCCCGCTCGCGCGCTGGGAC
>JBBSLY010000080.1:0-7097 GCA_038233455.1 Solirubrobacterales bacterium
ACTTTCTCGCTCGCGAACGCAGACTCGGAGCTCGTCTCGGTGATGGTCCCGCCGTCGGCGTTCAGGGAGGGCGAAAACAAGGTGCGCGTCTATGAAGTGGTGCCGGGCGGGGGACTGCGGGAGATGCCCGCGAAGTAGCGAAGCGGCTCGACGGCGTCAGTCCAGGCACTCCTCCAGCTTCTCGAGCACCTCGTCGCTGCCGTCGTTGACGAAGAGCAGCGTCGATCCCACCTGCTCGGCGGCCTGGGCTTCGCCCTTGAACTGCTGGCTCTCGGCTTCGCCCACCGTGAGAAAGAACTCGACTCGCGGCCCCCCGGGGCCGCCAACGAGGATCGACTGCTCGCCGATCAGCTCGGCCTCGAGCCCGGCGTCGTTGGTGAAGCAGTCGAGCGCCACCGCGCGCTGGTCGTTGGGGTCGGGCTCGTCGCCGGTCACGGGGTCCTCTGACCCGCACGCGCCCATCGACAGGGCCAGCGCGAGCGCGCTGACGAGGGTGGGTAGAGGCCCGTGCATGGCCGCGCAGGGTAGTCGTCGAAGCTTCGAAACTACGCCTGCGCCTGCTACCTTGCACACCCTCGGCGGACGTCCGGACGTCCGCCGCGCCCGGCGCCGTTCTCTCGCGGGTCCCGCCGACCATGTCACGGGCAAGGCGCGGCCCCGTGGGCAGACACGCCCGATCCGGTGCACGGACCGATGAACAGACGCTTCGCGCTACTCCAGGCCGCCTTCTCGCTCGTCACCTTGGCGGCGGTGGTCTGGTGGGCCTCACACCAGGAGGCACCGAAGATTCCCCAGAGCGGCGGTGCCCTGGCCTGGCTCGGCGGCGCCATCGCCGTCTATGCGATCGCGACCCTGGTGCGGGCGGAGCGCTGGCACCGGATCCTTGGCCTGGTCGGCGTGCCGGCCCGCCGTGCGGACTGCTACAGCCTGACCACCGTGGGGTACATGGGAAACAACGTCCTGCCCGCACGGGCCGGCGAGGCGTTGCGGGTGGTGCTGCTCGACGGGCGGGTGGCCGCGGGCAAGCGCAAGCTGCTCGGCACCATCGTCGCCGAGCGTTTGCTCGATGTGGTTGCGCTCGGGACGATCCTGGTGGCGACCGCCTACGGCGTGCTCTCGGATCGAGACCTTCTGCCCACGGATCAGCCGCTGCTCGTGGCCGCCGCAGGCCTTCTGGTGCTCGGCGGCCTGGCCCTTGCGTTCGCCGTGTCGCGCCGCCGCGGTGGGCTGACCAGGTTTCGGGACTTTGCCAGGCCGCTTGCGGGCGCCCCCCGGGCGCTGGTAAGCCGCGCAGGCGCAGTGCTGCTGGTGGGCACCTTCGGGCTCTGGGCGCTCGAGGGGGCCGTGTACCTGGCGGTCGCCCACGCGGTGGATCTCGACATCAGTGCGACCGGCGCGCTCTACCTCGTCGCACTCACCAACTTCGTGGCTGCCCTACCCGCCGCGCCCGGCTCGATCGGCACCTTTGATGCCGCGGTGGCCTTCGGGGCCCGGGCCCTCGGAGGTGCCGGCTCGGCGGTGGTGTCCTACCTGCTCCTGCTGCGCTTCGTCCTCTACGTACCGATCACGATCGTCGGGCTGGCAATCATGGTCATCCGGTACGGCGGCTGGGCACGGCTGCGTTCTGCCGCCCGCCTGCAGACCAGCGAGGCCAGCCAGGTCTGACCCCTCCGTCTTGAGCCCGTCCGTCTCCCAGCCCCTTGCCCTCCGGCGCCGCCACCGCACGCCCACGTCCCCGGACTCGCCCGTGCGCGACCGGACCGCACCCCCACTCGAGGCGCGGCCGGGCTCGTGGCCGGTGTGGCCGGCGCTGCTGGTCTGTCTCGGCCTGGCCGCACTGACCCTCTTCCTGCCTTCGACTCCAACCTACGACCCGTGGGCGTGGATCATGTGGGGACGCGAGATCGGCCAGCTCGACCTGGTCACGACGGGCGGCCCTTCGTGGAAGCCGTTGCCCGTGATGTTCACCACGGTCTTCTCGGTCTTCGGCTCCGATGTCGCGCCCTACCTCTGGCTCGTGGTGGCGCGCGCGGGGGGCATGTTCGCACTGGTGATGGCCTTCCGGATCTCGTGGCGGCTCGCGGGACGCGGCGCCGCAGGCGCTCTGGCCGGCCTGGCCACCTGCGCCTTTTTGGTCACGAGCTATCAGTTCGCCCGCGACTCGGCGCTCGGCAACTCCGAGCCGATGCTCGCGGCGATCGTGCTGTGGGCGTTCGAGCGCCATCTGGACGGTCGCCGCGACCACGCCTTCTACCTCGGCTTCGCGGCGGCGCTGCTGCGGCCCGAGGTGTGGCCCTTCATCGGCGCCTACGGCCTGTGGCTGCTGGTCTCAGAGCCCCGGATGCGACTGCGCGTGGTCGCGGGCGGGGCCCTGATCCCGGTGCTGTGGTTCGGTCCCGAGCTGTGGGGGTCGGGCGATGCCCTGCGCGCCTCCACCCGCGCCAACGATCCGAACGCCGGCAGCGCCGCGTTCGCAGCGCATCCGGGCCTCGAGGTGGCCTACCGCTTCCACGAGCGTACGATCATCCCGATCGAGCTGGGGGCGCTCGTCGCCTGCGTCTGCGCGGCCCTTGCCGTGGCCAGGGAGCGCGTGTCGCGCAGTGCGCGCCCCGTGCTGTTTCTCGCCGGTGCCGGGGTGGCCTGGCTGCTGCTCGTGGCGTTCATGACCGAGCAGGGCTATGCCGGCAACCAGCGCTACCTGATCGTGACCACTGCGGCGGTCTCCGTGCTGGGCGGCGTGGGCTTTGGCCGGATCTTCGACGCGCTGCGTGGCGCTGCCACGCGGGTCACCGATCGGCCGCGAGCGGTGCTCGCGATCGCCGGGGCGGCGTTCGTCCTCGGCCTGGCCGCGATCTCGCCCGTGATCATCGACAAGCTCGACAATGCCGGGTCGACGGTCGACATCCTCGAGTACGAGGCGAGCCTGTGGGGCAACCTTCCGGACGCGATCGAGGACGCCGGCGGTCGGGATGCGCTGCTGGCTTGCGGCAGCGTCTACAGCGGCCCGTTCCAGACCCAGATGATCGCCTACGAGCTGGGCATCCACGGGATCCAGGTGACCTCGCTCGCGCCCACCGAGCCACCCGGACTTGCGTTTCAGACCCACACCGTTGTCGACGGGCCGCTGGTGACCGACGTGACCGACGATCGCTTCCGGGCGGTGGCCACCAACCGCCGCTGGCGCGTGCTGACCGTGCCCAGGTCCGACGCCCGCGGACGCCGCTGCCCGGCCGGGAGCGCCAACGCGCCGCGCGCCGCCCCGACCGACGTGACCCCCGAGCTCGCGTCTTCGCGCTGACTATCTTTCCCTGATGGCCACGGTCGCTTCACGCGCTCGCGCGCTCCCGCGCGTCGACTCGGTCCGCACCGGCGCAGCCGGCATCGTGCTCGCCGTGGGCGGGTTGCTGCTCTTCTCGCTGTGGCTGCGGACCCGGGCGCTCGGCGCCTCGCTCTGGATGGACGAGGGCCTCTCGATCGGCATCGCGTCGCAGCCGTTCTTCGACATCCCGGGGGTGCTGCGCCAGGACGGGTCACCGCCGCTCTACTACCTGATGCTGAACGTCTGGATGAACCTCGTGGGCCGCGGGCCGGCCGAGACGCAGGGGCTGTCGGTGGCGATCTCGCTGGTCGCGATCCCCGGGGGCCTGTGGGCCGGATGGACGCTGTTCGGGCGCCGCGCCGGCCTGATCTGCGCGGCATTGGGGGCCACCAACCCCTTCCTGACGCTGTACGCGCAGGAGACCCGCATGTACTCGCTGATGGTGGTGCTCAGCCTGCTCACGAGCGCCGCCTTCCTGCACGTCTACGTCTACCGCCGGCGCCAGTACCTGCCGGTCTTCGCCGTGCTCCTGGCGGCGATGCTCTACACCCACAGTTGGGGCATCTTCGTGACGGCGGGCATCCTGGTTGCGCTGGTGCCGGGCTACATGGCCGTCGAGGATCGCCGCGCGTTTGGCCGCGACGTGCTGATCGGCTTCGGAGTCGCGTTCCTGCTCTACGCACCCTGGCTGCCCACGCTCCTCTATCAGACCGCGCACACCGGGGCGCCCTGGCTGAACTCCCCGCGCTTCGGCGTCATCGTCCAGATCTCGAAGGGCCTGCTGAGCGGGGGCACGGTCACCGTGGCGCTGCTCCTGGCGGCCGGCTCGGGCTGCGCGGCCGTGCTCGCCAACCGGTCGGAGTCGCGCGAGCGCACCGCGATCCTGAGCGCGCTCACCCTGGGCGCGGCCACGCTCGCGATCGCGTGGGCTTTCTCTCAGGTGTCGCCCGCGTGGACGACGCGCTATCTGGGCGTGGCGCTGGGCCCGATCTTCCTGCTGGCGGCGCTCGGCTTGGCGCGGGCGGGTGCGCTCGGGCTGGTGGCGCTCGTGATCGTGCTCGGAATCTGGTCCATACCCCGCACGGACGGTCTCGAGAACAAGTCGAACGCCGCGGACCTGGCCGCCGCGGTCGAGGATCGGCTCGAGCCGGGCGACCTCGTCGTGACCCTCCAGCCCGAGCAGGCGCCCCTGATGGACTACACGCTGCGACCGGGCCTGCAGGAGGCAACCCAGCTCGGGGAGGTCAAGACCCAGGGGGTCATGGACTGGCGCGACGCGCAGGAGCGCTTGGAGGACGCGACGGTCGAGAAGAACCTGACACCCCTCCTTGATAAGCTGCCGCGCTCTCGACGCGTGCTCCTAGTGCATCCGGTCACGAGCAACAACGGTGATTGGGATGCGCCGTGGACTCAGTTGGTGAGGCGCAGATCGGCGCAGTGGGGGCAGGCCCTCGAGGCGGACCCGCGTTTCACCCGCGAGGCCGCCGTCCCGTCCTTTTACCGGCGGGCCGGGCGCATCGGAGTGCGCGGAGTGCTGTACCGCAAGACCCTCGACTAGACGACCGAACGGACACAGATGAGCGAGCAGGAAGCCGGCGCGCAGGCCGCGCCACAGACCGAGCCCGCCACGCCGGGCCTGAAGGACAACCCGACGCTGATCATCGGCGCCGGCCCCGCCGGCCTGACCGCCGGGTATCTGCTCGCCAAGCAGGGCCTGCCCGTGATCGTCTTCGAGGCCGAGGATCAGGTGGGCGGCATCGCCAAGACCGAGGTGCGCGACGGCCCCGGCGGGGAGTACCGCTTCGACCTCGGCGGCCACCGGTTCTTCACCAAGGTGAAAGAGGTCGACGACCTCTGGCACGAGATCATGCGCGAGGAGTTCCTCAAGCGCCCGCGCATGTCGCGCATCTACTGGAACAAGAAGTTCCTCGACTACCCGCTGCGCGGCCCCGACGTGATCAAGAAGCTCGGCCCGATCGAGCTCACGCGTGCCACGCTGTCCTACTTCTGGGCCCAGCTCAAGCCCAAGGGCCGCGAGGACACCTTCGAGCAGTGGGTGTCGAACCGCTTCGGCAAGCGCCTGTTCGACCTCTTCTTTCGCTCCTACACCGAGAAGGTCTGGGGCGTGCCCACCTCCGAGATCAGAGCCGAATGGGCAGCCCAGCGAATCAAGGGGCTGTCGTTCTTCAGCGCCGCGAAGGCCGCCTTCTTCGGCAACACGGGCAACGAGATCAAGACCCTGATCGGGGAGTTCCACTATCCGCGCTACGGGCCGGGTCAGATGTGGGAGCAGATGACCGACGACATTCGCGAGCTGGGTGGCGAGGTGCTGATGGAGACCCCCGTCGAGAAGCTCGTGGTCTCCGACGGCCGTGTCACCAAGCTGATCGCCGGCGGCAAGGAGTACGAGTCGAACTACGTGATCTCCTCGCTGCCGCTGCGAAACGTGGTCGGCATGGCCGACCCGCACCCCAAGCCCGAGGTCGTCTCGGCGGCGAAGGGCGTCCGCTACCGCGACTTCCTGACCGTGTCGCTGGTGCTCGACGGCGAGGATCTGTTCCCCGACAACTGGATCTACATCCACGAGCCCGACGTGAAGGTGGGGCGGATCCAGAACTTCCGCAGCTGGAGCCCCTGGATGGTGCCCGACCCGAGCAAGGCCTGCGTCGGGCTCGAGTACTTCTGCTTCGCCGGCGACGAGCTGTGGGAGATGGACGACGACAAGCTCGTAGAGCTGGGGATGTCAGAGCTCGAGCAGCTGGGCCTCGCCCGCCCCGACATGCTCGAGTTCGGCTTCGCCACGCGGGTGCCGAAGGCCTATCCGATGTACGACATGGACTACGCGGAGCGCATCACCGCGATCCGGGGCTGGCTCGACGGGATCGAGAACCTCCAGCAGGTCGGGCGCAACGGCCTGCACCGCTACAACAACTCCGACCACTCGATGCTCACCGCGATGCGTGCCGTCGACAACCTCGTGAAAGGCACCGAGCACGACATCTGGGCGGTGAACGCCGAGTCGGTCTACCACGAGACCGAGGAGCAGGACGAACAGCAGCCCTACATCGAGGCGCCGGACACGAAGGCCCAGGACGACCCGCTGCACACCTGAGCTGACCCCTCAGGTCCCTTACATCGGCCTTACGCAGGCTGGCTAACCGTTTCTCCACGCTCGGACGCCCGTCCAGGCTGCGGGCGTCGCCGGTGAGCCGTGGCGCCGTTTGGCCGATACCGGGCCCATGGCTCGTCATCAACGGCTCCCCCTCGTCCTGATCACCGGCGCTCTGCTCGCCCTGCCCAGCTCCGCCGGCGCCCAAGGCCTGCCCCAGATCGACGAGCTCGGGGTGCCGGAGACCAAGACCACCTGTCAAGAGCTTCAGCGGCGCCCCGCAGTGGGCGACAAGCGAGCCGTGTCGCCGGCCGCGCCCAACCCACTGGCCAACGAGACCTGGTACGTGGACGACAAACGCAGCCGCTTCGGCGTCAAGGGCTTTCGCGAGCCGGCCTTCGGCGAGTACATGCACTCGAGCGGCGCCACGAAGGCGCTGTGGTCGAAGATCGCCCTCCAGCCGCGGTTCTTCTGGTTCGGGCGCTGGTCGGGCGATACCACCACGCCCGGACGCGGGCTCGACGACCTGCGTACGCGCGTGTGCACCTTCATCGCGGACGCCGAGCGCGAGGGCGCGGTGCCGCTGATGACCACTCTGCGCCATCAGGGCCGGGAGTGCAACAGCCGCTACCAGGCCGGAGGGGTGGCCGAGGACGAGGCGTCCAAGCG
>JBBSLY010000081.1:0-7090 GCA_038233455.1 Solirubrobacterales bacterium
CGCGCTCCAGACCGCCGACGATCAGGCGCTTGAGGTACAGCTCGGTGGCGATCCGCAGGTCGAGGTCGCGGTCGAGCGAGGTGTGGTGGGTAGTGAACGGCCGCGCCAGCGCCCCGCCGTAGAGGGGCTGGAGCACGGGCGTCTCGACCTCGAGGAACCCGCGCTCGTCGAGCCAGCGCCGGACCGCCGCGACCACCTTTGACCGCAGCATGAACAGCTCACGCGCCTCGGCGTTCGCGATCAGGTCGAGCTCGCGGCGCCGGTAGCGGGTCTCGGTGTCCTCCAGGCCGGGGTACTGGTCGGGCGGCGCGGCGAGCGACATGGCCAGCAGCTCCCAGTCGGTCGCGCGCAGCGTCAGCTCGCCGCGGCGCGAGGCGAAGGCGGTCCCGTCGACGCCCAGGATGTCGCCGAGGTCGAGGTCTGTGATCGCCGCGAACGACTCCTCGCCGAGCACGTCCTGGCGCGCCTGGACCTGGATCTTGCCCGAGCGGTCGGTGACGTCGAGGAAGGCGGCCCTGCCCATCTCGCGCCGGCCGGTGAGGCGCCCGGCTACGCGGTGGGCGTCTTCGGTCTCCTCGCCGGGCTCGAGCTTTGCGTGGGCGGCGTGCACCGACGCCGCGGGGGAGGCGCCGGGATAGTCGTGCGGGAAGGGCTCGACGCCCTGCGCGCGCAGGCGCTCGAGCTTTGCGCGGCGGTCGGCGTCCATGGCAGCGCGCAGCCTACGCGGCCGGTCAGGCCGGGGAGCTGACGGGCAGGCCGGCGGCCCGCGCCGCGTCGGCCATCCGGGCGTCGTAGGTGACCAGCTCGGTGAGATCCTCGGCGAGCAGCTGCGCAGCGGCGACGTGGATGGCATCGAGCGAGCGCAGCCGCCCGTCATCGAGGTCGGCGGCGGCGTCGAGCATCCGTCGGTCGATGTCGATCAGCTCGATGCCTCCCAGCAGTGCCCGCGCACGCTGCACCGTGGCGGCGTCGCGCTTGCGTGCGGCACGGACGACCTCCACGAGCGCAAGAGCACAGGAGCCGCGGCGGTCCGCTGCCGCCAGGTGGCGGTTCAGTGCCTGCGATTCGCGCTCGGTGACTACCAGCTTCAAAAGAGCCGAGGAGTCGAGGTAGATCAAAATCGTTCGTCCGCGCGCATCTCCTCGAGGACCTCGCTCAGCGGGCGCTCCCCCGGCTTCGGCTCCAGCGGCGGCCCCAGGTCTCGCCAGTCCCCCTCCGCGGGCCTGATCCTGCCTTCGGCCACCAGCCGCTCGTAGGTGCCCTCGGTCTTCGGGATCGGCACCAGGCGGGCGATCGGCTCTCCCCGCTCGGTGACCTCGACCGTCTCCCCGCGCTTGACCTCACGCAGGTAAAGGCTCGCATTCTGGCGCAGCTCCCTGACTCCGATCGAGCGCATGAGCTATTTGTAGCACATGTGCCTCGCGGCTGGGAGGGGACCCGGGCGTGTGGGGCGGGGCGTGGTGCGAGGCAGGCGACCCGGGGGCCCGTCTGCTCGCGAGCCGGTTCTAGCCCGCTTCGATCTTCGTGATCTTGAGCTTGCGCGCCGGACCGCGGGGCACGGGCACGGACACGATCTCGCCGCGCTTGTGACCGATCAGCGCCTTGCCGACGGGCGACTCGTTGGAGAGCTTGTGCTCGGCCGGCGCGGCCTCGGCCGATCCGACGATCCTGTACTTGGAGGACTTCTCCGTCTTCTGGTCCTTGACGTGCACGGTGACGCCGACGCTTACCGAGCCGCTGTCGACGTCGCTTGAGTCGACCACGCGCCCCGAGCGCAGCTTCTCCTCCAGGTCGCCGATCTGCTTCTCGAGCATCGCCTGCTCATTCTTGGCGTCGTCGTATTCGGAGTTCTCGGCGATGTCGCCGAACTCGCGCGCCTCCTTGATCCGCTCCGCCACCTCGCGACGACGAGCACCCGACAGGTAGTCGATCTTGGCCTTGAGCTCCTCCAGGCCCTCGGGTGTCATGAGCGTCTCGCGCGGCATCGGGAGGCGCGGCAGTGTAGCAACCGCTGCGAGCGTGAAATTCAGGCTGCAGCGGCGCTCGTGGGGGCTCCGGAAGCCTCCGAGATCGCCCCGAGAGCGTCGCGCGCCGCGGCCGTAGTGGGGGCGCCGACCAACTCCGCCCGGACGCGCTTGGGGAGGTCCAGGCGCTCGGCGTACCACGGGTAGAACTTGCGCAGGTAGTGCCCGGCGCGCTGCTCGCCCAGGTGCTCCTCGGCACGCTCGATCACCCACCGCAGCTCTGCGATCACCTCCGCCCGCGACGGTTCGCCGGCGCGCAGGCCGAGGAGCCGCTCGAAGCGCCACGGGTTGCCCAGCGAGCCGCGCGCGAGCATCACGGCCTCCGCCCCGGTCTGGTGCAGGACCTCTGCGGGGCGTTCGTCGGATAGCAGGCCGCCGGAGACGATCACCGGCACGTCGAGCGCCTCCACCAGCTCGGCGGCGAGCGCGTAGTCGGGCTTTCCCTTGTGCTGCTGGGAGGCGTGGCGGGGGTGGAAGGAGATCGCCTGCACGCCGGCCTCATCGACGAGGCGGCGCGCCAGCGTCACTCCGGCACGATCGCCGGGCAGCCGGCCGGGCCGGAGCTTGACCGTCACTGGCAGCCCCGAGCCGGCTGCCGCCGCGCGGGCGATCGCCACCGCCTTGTCCGGGTCGTCGAGCAACGCCGCACCGGCGCCGGTCTTGCAGACCTTGCGCACCGGGCAGCCCATGTTGAGGTCGATCAGGTCCGCACCGGCCGCGGCCACGATCTCCGCCGCAGTGGCCATCACTTCGGCGTCGTGGCCGAAGAGCTGCATCGAGACGGGGTGCTCGTCGGGGTGGATGCGCAGGAACTCGCGCACGGTGCGCTCGTTGCCGTGCTTGAGGCCGAAGCTCGACACCATCTCCGACACCACCAGCCCGGCCCCGTAGCGGCGCGCCTGCAGGCGCACGAACCAGTTGCCGATCCCGGCGAGCGGCGCCAGCACCAGGCGGTTGGGAAGCTCGTGGCCGGCGAGGGTCCAGGTGTCGGTGAGGGCGCGCATCGCGTTGCGACAGACGGTACCGGGGCTCGGCACCGCGGCCGGGGCGCCGCGCCGCGGCCGGGGCAAGCATCGCGTTGCGACCGGCCGGCTGCACCGCGTGCACGCCGGTGTCTACGCCGTCGGGCGGCGGCAGCTGTCGCGCCACGGTGAACTGCTGGCGGCCGAGGTGACCGTCCCGCCGGGTCGCACGCCCAGGCGGCCGGGGATCGGGGTCTACCGCCACGACATCGATCCGACGCACGCGACCGTCCGCACGGGATCCCCGTCACCACTCCGGCCCGGACGCTCGTGGACATGGCTTCCTACCTGGCGCCCGACCCGATCGAGCGGGCCGTCAACGAGGCCGACCGGCTCGGCCTAATCGACCCCGAGCGGCTTCGCGAGAGCCTCACGGGGCTGGGTGGCGCGCGCGGGGTCGGCAAGCTGCGCGACCTGCTCGACGAGCAGACCTTCACGCTCACCGACTCAAAGCTCGAGCGCTACTTCCGACCGAGCGCGCGCGCCTCGGGCCTGCCGCCCCCGCTCACCCAGCAGTGGGTTAACGGCTTCCAGGTCGACTTCTACTGGCCCGACCTCGGGCTGGTGGTCGAGACTGACGGCCTGCGCTACCACCGCACCGCGGCGCAGCAGACCCGCGCGCTGCGTCGCGACCAGGCCCACTGGGCGGCCGGGCTGCTGCCGCTGCGCTTCAGCCACGCGCAGGTGGCCTACGACCGCGCGCACGTGGAGCGCACCCTGCGCCGGGCGGCGGCCCACCTCGGCGTCGGCGTGGACAAGGGCAGGGAGCGGCGGGGCCGCTAGAGCTCGGCGTCGGCGAGCCGCCTAGGGCCCGCGCTCCTCGTTTCGCTCCCAGATGATCCGCAGGCCCTGGAGCGTGAGCAGGTCGTCGGTCTCGTCGATCTGCTCGCAGTGGGGCACGATCACCGGGGCGAAGCCGCCGGTGGCGACGGCTGTTGCCTCCTCTCCCATCTCCTCGCGCAGACGGCCCACGATGCCGTCGACCTGGCCCGCGTAGCCGAACACGACGCCCGACTGGATCGCCTCGAGCGTGCTGTGCCCAATCGCGGCGCGCGGCGCCTCCAGCCGCACCTTGGGCAGCGCCGCCGCGCGCTGGGTGAGGGCTTCCAGGGAGATCTCGATGCCGGGGGAGATCACGCCACCCAGGTACTCCCCTTTCCCCGACACCACGTCATAGTTGATGGCGGTGCCGAAGTCGACGGCGATACAGGGAGCGCCGTAGCGCTCGTAGGCGGCGATCGCGTTGCTGAGGCGGTCGGCGCCCAGCTCGCGTGGGTTGTTGATGCGGATGGGCATGCCGGTGCGCATCGAGGGCCCGACGAGCGCCCCGCGTCCGTCGAGGTAGCGCTCGCGCACCTGGTCGTACTCCTGCGCGAGGGTGGGCACCACGCAGGAGACGATCACGGCCTCGACGTCTGCCAGACGCAGGTCGCGCAGGCCGATCAGGGCGCCCAGTCCCACCGCGAGCTCATCGGCCGTGGCCGACCGCGCGGTGTGAAAGCGCCAGTGCTCGAGCAGATCGCCGTCGCGGAACAGGCCCACGTGGGTCTGGGTGTTGCCGACGTCGACCGCCAGGAGCATGCCGCGGCGATTATCCCTACTGGCACCGCGGCCGCCGACCGCAGCTATCCTCATGGGTCACGGTCCGGGTCCGACTCGGCCGCGCCGAAACCACCGAAGCGGGGACAACGATGCGACGAGGGATTCTGCTCACAGGTGCGCTGATCGCCGCTGCGCTGGGCGCTCCGGCGGGCGCGAGCGCCGATGTGAACACGGTGTTCGGCGGGATCGCCTGCACGCCTCGGGACGGCGTGCGCTTCTGCGAGGGCTCGAACGCCACGCGGGTGCGCACCTTCGACCAGGTGCCCCTCGACGTGAACGTGGCGGTGCCGGCGACCGGCGACGGGCCGTTTCCGCTGGTGGTGTTCCTGCACGGCTACGGCGGATCCAAGAAGGACTTCACCGACAAGCTCAAGAGCTACGCGGCCCGCGGGTACGCCGCCCTGGCCTACACCGCGCGCGGCTTCAACGGCTCGTGCGGCACGCCCCAGAACCGCAACGACGCGGTGTGCCTGACCCGCGGCTGGCTCCGGCTGGCCGACTCGCGCTACGAGGTCCGCGACACCCAGTACCTCGCGGGCCTGCTGGCCGACGAGGGTTTGATCCAGCCACAGAAGATCGGAGTGACCGGCGTCTCCTACGGCGGCGGCCAGAGCGTGCAGCTGGCCGTGCTGCGCGACCGCATCCGCGACACCGACGGCAGCTATAAGCCGTGGCTGAGCCCCATCAAGAAGCTGCCGATGCGGATCGCCGCCTCGGCCCCCGTGATCCCCTGGACCGATCTGGCCTACTCGCTCGCACCCAATGGGCGCACGCTGGACTACGCGGTCACCGGTCCCACCACCAATCTCCAGCCGATCGGCGTGCTCAAAAGCTCGTATGTGGCGGGGCTGTACGCACTCGGCCAGGCGACCGGCTTCTACGCGCCCGCCGGCGTCGATAAAGACGCCGACCTCACCACCTGGTTCGCGCGCGTCAACGCCGGGGAGCCCTACGACGGCGATCCCGTGGCCGAGGACATCATCGACGAGTTGAGCTCCAACCACTCCGGCTACTACCTCGACATGGACCGCGAGCCCTCCCCGACGCTGATCTCCAACGGCTTCACCGACGACCTGTTCCCGGTCGACGAGGCGGTGCGCTACGCGAACAAGGTCGCCTCGCTCTACCCCGGCGCCACGGTGGCCCAACTGCACTTCGACTACGGGCATGCGCGCGGGCAGAACAAGGAGGCGGACACCACCCGGCTCGCAAACGCCCAGGCAGCCTGGTTCGACCGCCACCTGCTCGGCAAGGACATCGCCACCGTCCAGGGCGTCGAGGCGCTCACGCAGACCTGCCCGAAGTCCGAGCCCTCCGGTGGCCCGTTCAACGGGCCCAACTGGCTCGACCTCAGTCCCGGCGAGGTGCGCTTCTTCGACCCCGCCGCGGCCACGGTGCTCTCGGGCCAGCGCAACCCGGCGGTGGACCAGGCCGTTGACCCGATCGCCGGCCGCGGCGCCTGTGCGACGACGTCGGCCGCCGACCAGCCCGGCACCGCCACCTACCGGCTGCCCAAGCCCGCCGGTGACGGCTACACCCTGCTGGGCTCCCCGACCGTGATCGCCGATCTGACGGTGACCGGCGCTAACGCCGCGCTGACCGCGCGGCTGTGGGACGTGGGTCCCGGCGGCGACCAGCAGACGCTGGTGGCGCGTCAGGTCTACCGCCCCGACGCAAGCGGGCGCCAGGTTTTCCAGCTGCACCCCAACGGCTGGCGCTTCGCACCGGGGCACACGCCCAAGCTCGAGCTGATCGGCACCGACTCGCCATACAGCCGCGCCCCGAACGGGGAGTACACGGTGGCGGTGTCCGCGCTCGAGCTGCGCTTGCCCGTGGCCGACAAGCCAGGCTCCTCGCCCGACGTGCAGGCGCCCAAGGCCGCGGCGCTACCGGCCGGCGCGACGGCGGCGGCGGGGGTCGCGACCGTACCGGTCGGCTCCACCCGGCCCAGTGGAGCAGGCTCGGGGGCGGGGGCGCGCGGGCGCGCACGCGTGCGGGTGTTCGCCCACGGGGCGCTGCGTAAGGGCCGCTACCGGATGCGGGTGCGAGGCCGCATCGCTCGCGGCGGGGCGAGCACGAGCCGGGCGCGGGACTGCCGGGGCAAGATCACGATCGCGATTCGCTCCGCCAACCGACTAGTGGTGCGCCGCCAGGCACGGGTGCGCCGCGACTGCGGCTTCGGGCGCAGGGTCGTGGTAGGCCGCTCCAAGGTCCCCAAGTCCCAGCGGCGCAGGGGCTCGCGGGCACGGATCCGCGCCGTCGCGCGGTTCGGCGGCAACCAGGTCCTGCGGACCTCGCGCAGCGCCACCCGGGTGAGGCTGCACAAGCGTCGCTGAGCGACGCCGCCGGCGTGCCTACAGCGGACCGGCCCTGGTCACCGGCTGGTCGCCCACGGCGGCGAGCAGCGAGGAGACCGGAGTCCCGTCGGGCAGCGTCAGGCCC
>JBBSLY010000082.1:0-7041 GCA_038233455.1 Solirubrobacterales bacterium
CGGGCCCTCGAGCAGCTCCAGGAGCGCCGCCACGACGCGCTCGTCGAACTGCTTGCCCGCCCCCGCCGCCAGCTCGGCGCCCGCCTCGTCGCGGGTCATGGCAGGGCGGTAGGGCCGGTCGCTGATCATCGCCGAGTAGGCGTCGCAGGCGAGGATGATGCGCGAGCCCAGCGGGATGTCCTCGCCGCGCAGCCCGTCTGGATAGCCCCTGCCGTCCCAGCGCTCGTGTTCGTGGCGCAACAGGGGCAGCGCCTCCTCGAGCAGCTCCACGCGCGAGAGGATCTGCTCCCCTTCCACGGTGTGGCGCTCGATCGCGCGCCGCTCGAGCGGCGTCAGCGGCTCGCGCTTCTTGAGGATCCTGTCCGGCACGTTGATCTTGCCGATGTCGCGGAAGATCGTGGCAAACCGCAGCATCCGCAGCTCGTGCTCGTCGAGCCCGTGCCTCGAGCCGACCTCCTGTGCCCAGTCCACCACCGCACGCGAGTGTCCGGGGTCATAAGAGTCCTGCGCCTCCACGGCGTCCGCGACCGCCTCGGCGGTGCCGAAGTAGGCCTGCTCGAGGCGCTCGTAGAGCATCGCGGCGCCCAGCGCGGAGCCGATCTGGCCGGCGACGGCCTCCAGCAGCCGCTCGTCGTCCTCATCGAAGGCCCCGGGCCGGGGATCCCGCACCGCCAGGGCGCCCCAGAGCTGCTCCCCGATCCACAGCGGCGTGGCCAGCTCGGCGCTCCCCTCCGCCGTTGCAACCGACCGGCGGTCGCGCAGGCAGCGGCCGACGAGGCTCGACTCGGCCGGCCGGCTCCAGCCGGTGGCGGCGCAGGCGAAAGGCTCGTCGTGGCTCGCGGCCAGTGTCACCCGCCCGTCGTCGCCGAGCCGGACGATGTCGCAGCGGGGGAACTCGAGTCCGCGCCCCATCTCCGCCACCGCCAGGCGCACGATCTCCTCCCGATCGGTCATGCCGACCAGCCGCGTGCCCAGAAGGTTTGCCACCGCCAGCTGGCGGGCTCGCCTGGTCAGGCGCTCGTCGCGCTCGAGGCCCGGCCACGCGGGCAATGCGTCGGAATCGGGCTCCGGCACGGGCGTCTCGTTTGCCTTCGGACGCGCCACGCGCGGCCGGTAGTCCTCGGGCAGTCCCGAGGCGGTGACCACGTTGCCCGCTTCCTGCTCCTGCTTGCCGTAGAGCAGAGCGCGATCGGCCAGCTCGATCAGGCCGATGGTCGTGTCCCCCGAGGACCATTCGGCGATGCCCGCGCTCGCGCCCCCGGCCACCGCGGCCCCTTCGAGATCCTCGAGGCTGCGAGCCACCTCGCTGAGCGCGCGGCTCGCGAGCTCCGTCGTCGCAGACTCGCCGGACTCGACCGCCACGATCGCGAACTCGTCACCCCCGTACCGCGCCACCAGGTCGTAAGGACGCACCGCCTGGCGTAGGGCCCGGCCCACGCGGCGCAGCACCTCGTCGCCCATCAGGTGACCGTGTTCCTCGTTGACCTGCTTGAAGTCGTCCATATCGACCAGGACCAGCGAAAGCCGGTGCCCGGTGCGCTCGCAGCGCTCGATCTCGCGCTGGAGCGCGTCGTGCATGGCGGCGTGGTTCAGGCAGCCGGTCAGACCGTCGGTGCGTGCGGCCTGGGCCAGGCCCGCGTGTGCGCTGGCGTTGCGGCAAGCCGCCGCGGCCAGCTCGCCGAAGGCCTCGAGCACGCCGAGGTGGTCGGCGGTCACCTTGTGATCGGTCTCGTAGTCGACCGCGAGCACCCCTCGCAGCCCTCCGTCCCAGTGCATGGGAACCGCGATGCAGCTGCGAACCGTGCCGAACAGGTTGGCGTCCGGGGGGTGCGCCAGGCCCTCGTAGTCGTTGGTCAGCAGCGGCTCGTCGAGCTCCGCCACCTTGCCGGCCAGCCCCGAGCCGGGCGCCATCCGATATCCGATCGCCTCGGGCGGCATGCCGTGGGTTGCCTCGACCGTGATCCCGTCGGTCCCGTCACCGCGATAGACGGCCGCCCTGTCGCCGTCCAGGATGCTCGCGGCCTCGCGGCAGATCCGCACCAGCACCCGCTTGAGATCGAGGCTCTCGCTGAGCGACTTCGCGGCCCGCGCAAGCGCCGCCTGCTGTGACCCACGACCCGCCTGAGCCTCGGCCAGGCTCGCCTGGGCGAGGCTGGCGCTCGCGGCGGCGGCCAGGGTAGTCGCGACGTCTATCTCGCCCGGGCCGAAGTCGCGCTCGTGACCGTCGCAGAGCACCAGCACGTACGCGACCTGACCAGATGCGCGCAGCGGCGTGGCCAGGACCGCGCGGGCGGGAGACCCGGAGCCGAGCTCGCGGTCGAGCCGCTCGGCCTCGGCTCCCCGTGCAGCGCCATGACGCACATCGCCCGTCACGACCCGTGAGAGCACGTCGAAGCGTGTGAAGTGCACCGAGTCGGCATCGGACTTGACGCCGGGGCTGGCCGCAATCGGCCGCGCCAGTCCGCGGTCCTGGTCAACAGAGAGCAACAGGGCGCGCGTCACGCCGAACAGCTCCCTGGCCTCGCTCACCAGCCGGGCGCTCACCGATTCCGGTCCTCCAAGGTCCGCGGCCACCTCGCAGACCCGCGAAACCGCATTCAGGACCTCGGCGCTAACGCCGGCCGGCGGAGAGCCCCGGGCCGGGTGGGAAATAGCGGTTTCCGGGGGCATCCTCCCTACATCATCCCCCTTCGGGCGACGTTTCGCGCGGTTTTAGGCGCGAAGGCTTGTCAAAAGCACTGCTCGCAGCGGGTCGCCGTTCAGAGCCCGAGCGTCTTGGCGATGATGTTGCGCTGGATCTCGGACGTGCCGCCGTAGATCGTCGTGACCACCGCGGAGCGCAGGTGACGCTCCATCGGGTACTCGGTGGCGTAGCCGTAGCCGCCGCCCATCTGCACGGCCTCCAGGGCGCATCGCTTTGCCAGCTCGGTGGCCGCGAGCTTGGCCATCGACGCCTCCTGGGGCAGCATCCGCGTGGGGTCGGCGTCGGTCAGGCCGGCCACCCAGCGCACCAACAAGCGCGCCTGGGCAAGGTCGGTGGCCAGGTCGGCCAGCCGGTGCTGGAGGGCCTGGAAGGAGCCGACCGGCCGGCCGAACTGGCTGCGCTCCTTCACGTAGGCCAGCGTGTCGTCGAACGCACGCTGGGCAAGCCCGAGCGAAGTGGCGGCCAGGATCGTGCGCTCGTAGTTGAGCCCGGACATCAGCTGGGTCCAGCCGTTGCCCTCCGTGCCCAGCAGGGCATCGGCCGGGACCCGTACCTCGTCGAGGTGCAGCTCGTTGGTCTCGCGCCCGCCCATCGTGTCGATCGGCGTGATCGTCAGGCCCTCGGCGTCGCGGGGGACGAAGATCATCGACAGGCCCTCGTGGCGCTCGGAGCCCTCACCGGTGCGGCAGACGATCAGCGTCTCCGAGGCCTTGTGCGCGTAGGAGCACCACATCTTCGAGCCCGACAGCACCCACTCGCCGTCCTCGGAGCGCGCCTTGAGCTTCAGGGAGGCGACATCGGAGCCCGAGTCGGGCTCTGACATGGCGATCGCCAGCGTGCCGCCCTGGGCCACCCTGCCGAGCAGGCTCTGCTTCTGCTCCTCGGAGCCGAACCGGTTCAGCGCCCCGACGCAGATCAAGGTGACCCCGTAGGCGCCGATCGGAATCTGTCCGCGGGACGTCTCCTCAAGGAACAGGCATGCGTCGAGGAAGCTGCCGCCAGAGCCTCCGTACTGGTCGTCGATCTGCAGGCCGTACCAGCCCAGCTCGGCCATCTTCGCCGCCACCTCGTCCGAGTGGTGGTCGTCGTCGGGAGTGTCGTAGCGCTCGCGCGCGGCGAAGTCGCGGATCGCCGCCACGAAATCGGTCTGCTCGTCGGTGAGCCCCGCCGCGGAGGTGGCGGTCCCGGCCTCCATCAGGCCTCGACCGGCTCGCGCGGCTTGTGGCGGTTGAGCTCGCGTAGCGCGATCACCATCTTGTGCACCTCGTCGGGCCCGTCGGCCACCCGCAGCCAACGTCCCTGGCGCCACATCAGCGCGAGCGGCGTGTCATCGGACATGCCGAGGGCGCCGTGCACCTGCATCGCGCGGTCGCAGACGTCCTGGTGCATCTGGGCGGCGACCACCTTGATCATCGAGATCTCCTGGCGCGCGGCTCGCTTGCCCTCGGTGTCCATCTTCCAGGCCGCGTGCAGGACCATCAGGCGGGCGCCGTCGATCTCGATCCGCGACTTGGCGATGAAGTCCTGGACGAACTGCTTCTCGGCGAGCTTTCCGCCGAAGGCCTCGCGCACGTGTGCACGCTGGCACATCAGCTCAAAGGCGCGCTCGGCCGAGCCGATCGCGCGCATGCAGTGGTGGATCCGTCCCGGGCCGAGCCGCGCCTGCGCGATCGAGAAGCCCTCGCCTCGGGGGCCCAGCAGGTAGTCCTCGGGAACGCGGACGTCCTCGTAGATCACCTCCCAGTGGCCCGGGCCGCCGTCGTGGCCCATCACCGACACCGGCCGCACGCCGGTGAAGCCGGGCGAGTCCACGGGGACGCAGATCATGCTGGCCCGCTTGTGCGGTGCGGCCTCGGGGTCTGTGACCACCATCGCTATCGCCAGGTCGGCGCCGTTGTAGCCCGACGTGAACCACTTGTGGCCGTTGATCACCCACTCGCCGTCCTCGAGCTCCGCACGCGCCGCCAGACCGGTGGGGTCCGATCCGGCGGTCTCGGGCTCGGTCATCGAGAAGCACGAGCGGACGTGGTCCGAGAGCAGCGGCTCGAGCCAGCGGCGCTTGATCTCGGGGCTGCCGTACTCGGCGAGGATCTCCATGTTGCCCGTGTCGGGGGCCGAGCAGTTGAACACCATCGGCGCGATCGGGCTGCGCCCCATCTCCTCGCAGAGCATCCCGTACTCCCAGTTGGTCAGCCCCGCTCCGTGCTCCTCGTCTGCAAAAAACAGGTTCCACAGGCCCTCGGCTTTGGCCCGCTCGCGTAGGTCGACCATCATCTTCGGGTAGGCCACCCCCGGGGCGACCTCCTCGTCGAGCGCGCGGATCGCCTCGGCCTCCACGGGCATCACGTGCTCTTCGGTGAAGGCCCGGATGCGCTCCAGCAGCTCGCTGACTCGGTCGGACGCAGAGAAGTCCATCGGGCGCGGAGACTACCGCCGCGGGCGCGGTCGGCGCGACACCCGCGCTCATCGCCCTCGCCGGCGCGGGCGGCTTCAGCCCGTGAGCTGGATCATCGCCCAGGTGATCAGCGCAGTGAGCCCGCCCGCACCGAGGATCACGGCGAGGATGCGTGCCGCCTGGGTGCGCTGCGTGGCGGCCGTCGGAGCCGGTCGTGTCTGCGGGGCCATGTCCGCGCCGAGCAGCACCTCGCGGGCCACGTCCGCCCCCGCCTCTGGCACCAGCACGTCGCGGGGCCCGGCCGCGAGCATGTCGGGCACGTCGAAGCCCGCGGAGCGGCGCAACAGGCTGGGCACTCCCTCCTCGAGCAGCATCCCCTGGATCAGCTCGGCCTCGGCCTGGTGGCGCCCGCCGGCCACGCGCACCAGCTCGCCTTCGGTGTAGCGCGGATCGATCTTGCGAGCGCGCTCGTGAGCCTCGTCGCGAGGCTTGAAGAGCTCGTCCGCGCCGACGTAGACCAGCGGCATCCCGCAGCCCTCGCACAGGCGCTCGTCGAGTGAGAAACGCCGGGCGCAGGTTGGGCACGCAAGCGGCTCGGACTCCCTGGTGGTCAAGTGACCTCTATCTGCACCTCGGCGACCTTGCCGTCCGCGATCTCCCAGGCGCGCACCTGCGGCGCGTCGGCATCGGCCAGGGAGACGATCAGGTAGGTGTAGTCCGGATACTCGGCGAGGTTGATGTCGGTCTGCGAAGGCTCGGCGGGGCTGCGCGGATGAGAGTGGTAGATGCCCACGTCCTCGCCGTCCTCGGCGGCGTTGAACGCCGCGAGCAGGCTCTTGGGGTCGAGCGAGTACCCGTAGGGCGACTCGCGCTCGTTCACTGCGCGGTGGACCTCCGCAACGGCGCCATCCCTGGACCGGACCCAGCCGCAGCACTCGTCGGGGGCGTCCTCGCGGGCGTGATCCACGAGAGCCTGCCACTGGTCGGTGGTCATGCGCACTCCTCGGAGCCTACGCCAGGGCCGGTTCGGGCTCGGTGATCCGACCGGCCACCGGCACGCGAATGGCTCTCATATGAATCTCCCCCGCCTCCTCGCCACCAGCCTCGCGGTGCTGGCCCTCGCTGTGGCCGGATGCGGCGCGGATGACGAGCCGTCGACCGCAAGCTCATCGGGCTCTGAGAGCGGATCCGGGTCGGGGGACTCCGCCGGCGGGGCCGCGGAGGCCACGGCGAAGGTCGACCTGAAGGACTTCAAGTTCGTCCCCGAGGACGTGAAGGTCAAGGCGGGCGGCGAGGTCACCTTCGCCAACGCCGACGAGGCCAAGCACAACGCCCAGACCGAAGGGGGCGGGCCCGGCGCCTTCAAGACGAAGGACCTGCTGCAGGGAGACTCGGAGGCGATCACCTTCGAGAAGCCGGGCAAGTACTCCTACTACTGCATCTACCACCGGTTCATGACCGGCACAGTGGAAGTCTCGGAGTAGGCGCGCTAGCCTGATCGCGATGGAGTTCGCCTTTCTCTCCCCGTCTCCCATGGAGATCGCCGTGATCGCGGTGATCGCCCTGCTGGTGCTCGGCCCGAGCAAGCTGCCCGAGGCCGCCAGGGCGCTCGGGAAGGGGATGAAGGAGATGCGTGACTCCTTCTCGGGGGCGATGGACGACGACGACGAGGATGACGATGACGACGATCTCGCGCTCGACGACGCTGATGAGGAAGATTTCGACGATTCCCTCTACGCCCCCGAGGACGAGATCGACGAGGACGCCGCACCGGCGGGCAAGGCCTCAGAGACCGCTTAGCCGGTCTCGCCTCGGTCGACGGTCCAGCAGGAGGCCGGCTACCAGAAGCTGGCGCGCTCGAGCGTCCCGTCCGCCTCGAGCTCTTCCATGCTCTTTGTGTAGACGCCCGAGCTGAGGTACTTCCAGCCGTCGTCGCACACCA
>JBBSLY010000083.1:0-7009 GCA_038233455.1 Solirubrobacterales bacterium
CGCCGCGGGCCGGCCGCCCCCGCCCCCACACCCCGCCCCCGGCCCGCCCCCCGCCACCCCCCCCCACCCCCCCACCCCGGGGGGGCGCGCCGCCCCCACGCCCCCCCCCCCCCCCGGCCCCCCCCGGCCCGGCCGCCGCCCCGCGGCGCTTCTCGGACGGGACGGCGTCCTTGGGCGCGCCGCGACCCCCGGTCTTCGAGGGATCGGGGGTGGTCACGGTCTTCGACCCGGGTTCGTGATGTGGCGACGGAGCCTGCCGTCCCTCGTCGTCGACGCTCGCCGAGCCGGGCGGACGCCACACACCCGTGGCCGCCATCGCCCCGGTGCCGATGGCGAGGGTCAGCAGCAGCGCGGCCAACCGCTGCGAGCGCCGACCGCCCATGAGCAGGGTGAGCTTGCGGCGGCGGTGATCGCTGACCTGGAGGGCGGCGGCGCTCAGCGCATCGACCACCGCCGGGTCGAACTGGGCGCCGCTGTGGCACCTGATCTCGGCGAGCGCGACGCGCGCCGAGCGACCGGGACGGTAGGGGCGGTCGTCGCGGATCGCGTGGAAGGCATCGGCGCAGAAGACGATCCGTGCCGCCAGCGGGATCTGTTCTCCCGCTATTCCGTCGGGGTAGCCCTTGCCGTCCCACCGCTCGTGGCAGTGGCGGACGATCCGTGCGACCTCGGTCAGCTCGGGGACCGAACCGAGGATGCGCTCGCCCGTGATCGTGTGCTCACGCATCAGGTCCCACTCCCGGGAGTCCAGCTCGGAAGGCTTGGTGAGCACTTCCGCCGGGATCCCCACCTTGCCGATGTCGTGCAGCTCGGCCGCGGCCAGCAGGTAGGCGCGCTCGCGTCCTTCGACGCCCAGCTGCTCGCCGAGGGCGATGCAGAGCGTCGTCACATCGTCGGAGTGCGAGGCGGTGCCGTCGTCGTGGGCCGCGAGCGTGGCGGCGGCCAGGTCGAGCGCCGCGCGGTAGGCGGCCTCGGCCGCTGCGTCCTGGCCTCGGGGTCGCCCGGTCCAGTCGGATTGGCGGCGCAGCTGCACCAGGGCGTCACCGACCGGAAGCGGCGTTTCCTCGCCCTCCTGGCGGTGCTGGGTTGCGGCCGCGACCGATTCCTGGTCCACGCTTCACCAGTCAGTGTGGCCTCTTTGCGCCAAAACCGCAACCGGTAAGCTGGCCTCCGCCAGCGGATGTGGCGGAATTGGCAGACGCGCGGCGTTCAGGTCGCCGTGGGCTAACGCCCGTGGAGGTTCGAGTCCTCTCATCCGCATAGCGCCCGCCGGCCGGACGCCACCCAATGCAGGTGGCGCTCCGGCCGGGTCGAAACGCACGGCGATGACCGTGCTGCTGATAGGCGCTGCGGGAGCGGCCGGCGTGCTGGCCCGCTACGGGATCGGGCAGGTGTCGCCGACGATCTGGGCCACGCTCGCGATCAACGTGGCCGGCTCGCTGGCGCTTGGGATCCTCCTCGGAGCCGGGCGCGACCTCTCCCCCGAGCTGCGCGATGCGTTGGGCATCGGGCTGCTGGGCGGGTTCACCACCTTCTCCACCTTCTCGATGCAGGCCGTGCTGGAGTTCGACGGGGGCAGCGCCGGCTCCGCTGCGCTGTACGTGGCGGCCTCGGTCGCGCTCGGGCTGGCGGCTGCGGCCGGCGGCTTCTACGGCGCGCGCGCCCTGTAACGAGCCGGCGCCAAGACGTGCTTGAGGCGCGCAGGAGCGGGGTAGGGGAACCGCATGATCTCAGAGACACCGATGCCGCCCCAGGTCCCCGAGCCCGTCCCGCCGGGGCCCGATCCGGCGCCGCCCGCGCCGGCGCCCGACCCCGCGCCCCCGACGCCCGACCCCGCGCCCCCGACGCCCACCCCCCAACCCACGCCGGCTCCGAACCCCGACCTCCCGGGTCAACCGTCGCCCAGCCCGGGACCCGGGCCCGCGATCTGAGCCCGCGCGCGAAGCGTGAAATAGACTCGCCGTTTCCGCAGACGAGAGGAGCCAGAAATGCCATACGAGGTACCCGATCTTCCCTACGCGCCCGACGCGCTGGAGCCCCACATCGACGAGGCCACCATGAAGGTCCACCACGACAAGCACCACCAGGCCTACGTGGACAAGGCCAACGGCGCGCTGGAGGGCACGGAGTGGGCCGAGAAGCCGGTCGAAGAGGTGGTCGCCAACCTCTCCGACCTGCCCGAGGACAAGCGCGGCCCCGTTCGCAACAACGGCGGCGGGCACCTGAACCACACGCTGTTCTGGGAGTCGATGTCTCCCGACGGCGGCGGTGAGCCCGACGGCGCGCTCGCCGAGGCGATCGATTCCGCATTCGGCTCGTTCTCCGACTTCCAGGACAAGCTCAAGGAGACGGGCGTCGGCCAGTTCGGCTCAGGCTGGGCCTGGCTTGTGCACGACGGCAGCGGCCTGGCCGTCCTCGGCACACCCAACCAGGACAACCCCATCACCGACGGCAAGACGCCGCTGCTCGGCGTCGACGTCTGGGAGCACGCCTACTACCTCAAGTACCAGAACAAGCGCCCTGACTACATCGACGCCTGGTGGAACACCGTCGACTGGGCGAAGGTCGCCGAGCGCTTCGAAGCGGCCGGGGGCTAGCCGCCGGCCCACTCCAGGATCGCCGCGGCGATCTCTTCGCCGCGGTCATCCTGGAGGAAGTGCGACGCGCCCTCGATGCACACCTGCTCACCGGCGCCCGGAATCGCGGACGTGAAGGACTCGCCCGCCTTCGGGTAGGGAAACACCGGGTCGGAGTCGGAGAACGCCACCAGCGCGGGCTTCTCCCAGCCGCGCAGGGCCTCCATCACGGAAGCCATCTCGGCCGCCCCCGGCGCCCCCTCCTCGATGGGCACCAGCAGCGGGAACTGCGCGGCGCCCGCCTTGCTCTCCGGGTTCGGGAAGGGAGCCTCGTATGCGGCCACCACGTCCTCGGGAAGCTCGGCGGCGGTCGCGCCCTGCACCACGAAGCCCACCGGCAGGTCTGGGTTTCGCTCGGCGAAGTCGCGCCACGCCATGAACCCCTTGCTCACGCTGCCGGTGAACAGGCCCGTGTTCAGGATCACGAGGCCGCTCACGCGATCGGCGTTTTCCACCGCCCATCGCAGGCCGATCGGCCCGCCCCAGTCCTGCACGACGACGGTCGCGTCGCTCAGGTCGAGCTTCTCCAGCACGCCCGATACCTGCTCCACATGGCGGTCGTAGGAGTACCACCCGCGGTCGGTCGGCTTGTCCGAACGGCCGAACCCCGCGAGGTCGGGGCAGAGCACTCGGTAGCCGCCCTCCACCAGCGGCGGCAGCATCTTGCGGTACAGGTAGGCCCAGCTCGGCTCGCCGTGAAAGCAGACGATCGGGGTACCCGAGCCTTCGTCTACGAAGTGCATCCGCAGCCCGCCGACCTCGACGTAGTGGGGCTCGAAGTCATAGCCCGGCAGGTTCTCGAAGCGCTCGTCGGGCGTGCGGAATGCGTCCATGGCGTCAACCTACCGCGTCGTAGGCGGCGCAGTCGGATCGTCGCGCCGGGCGCGCTCTAGGCTTCTGAAGCGATGAGCAGCGCCACCCAGCCCGCTTGGGACGAGCACGCTCGCACAGCCCTTGCCCGGGCCGGCCACCGTGCGAGCGCGCCCCGGGAGGAGGTCATCGATGCCCTCGGCGAACTGGGGTGCTCGGTCACGGCGCGGGAGATCGCCGACCACCTGCGCGGGCGCGGCAGCGGCGTGGGGCTCGCGAGCATCTACCGCGCGCTCGAGCTGCTCGACCGCATGCGCCTGGTGCAGCGCTTCGACGTGGGTGAGGGTGTCGCTCGCTACGAGCCCGCCCACCCCGATGGGGACCACCACCACCACGTCGTCTGCGACAGCTGCGGGCGCCTCGAAGCCTTCGAGGACGACGGGCTGGAGCGCGCGATCGCCCGTCTGGCCGCCAAGACGGCGTTCAACGTGGCCGGGCACGACGTGACGCTGCACGGCGAGTGCCCGGCCTGCAGCGCCAAGGCCTGAAGAGCGTCGAGGTCAGCCGCCCGGCCGGCAGTGCTCGGCACCGCCGGTGAGTCCGTCGACGATCGCCTTCGTGTTGGCCTCGATCGACTCGATGTAGGTGGCCGCACCAGATCCCTCCGGGCCGAGCGAATCGACCCACAGTGCCGCCCCCAGCGTCGCGCCCGACTCGCGCGCGACGGCCTCCTCCACGGCCGGGTCCGCAGAGCTCTCGGGAAAGATCGCGCGCACTTTTCGGTCCTCGATCTCCTCCACCAGCGCGCCGATCGCCTTCGACGAGGGCTGAGCCTGAGTGGAGCGCGACTCGAGCACCTCGCCCACCTGCTCCAGTCCATAGCGCTCCGCGAAGGCGCCGAGGGCGTCGTGGGTGCTCACGAGCTCTCTGTCGGGAGGCGGGATGCGCGCGATGCAGCTAGCGACCCGGGAGTCGAGCCGGCTCAGGCGGCCGATGTAGGCGCGGGCGTTGCGCTCATACACCATCCTGCCGCGCGGATCGACCTCGACGAGTGCGGCGCGAATTGCCGCCACGGCCGCCGCTGCGCGACGGGGGTCCTGCCACCAGTGCGGATCGGTCGCCCGGTCGCCCACCTCGCCCAGGCGGTCCGCGAGCTCGATCACCGGCCGATCGCCACCCGCGCCCTCGATCAGGTCGGCCAGCCAGTCGTCGACCTCCCCGCCCGAGCGCAGCACGAGCGCGGCATCGGCGATCGCCGCGGCGTCGCTCGGCCGTGGCTCATACGCATGCGGGTCGGCGTTGGGTGCGAGGATCTGATCGACGGCAATGCGCTCCCCACCCACATTGCGCGCCAGATCGGCCACCTGCGTCGTCGTCGCGACGACCGGGACCGCATCCGCGCCGGAACCCGGCCCGTTCCCGCAACCGGCGAGGGTGGTCAGGCCGACCGCCAGCGCAACGACCGGTCCCCGTCCGTGCAGCCGCGCAGTGCGTCCCATCCACCCAGTCTACTAATGAGAATGATTCCCGCTTAGGATCGCGCGATGGCGAGCTCGCCGACCCCGGCGCGACTAGTCGCGGCCGCGCCCGCCGCGGCCACCGCTGCGCTCGAAGCCCTTGGTGGCGTCGACGTAGGGCAGCAGGCCGAGCTCACGCGAGCGCTTCACTGCTCGCGCCATCTTCGTCTGATCGCGGCGGCTGAGCCCCGTCACCCGGCGCGAGCGGATCTTGCCGCGCTCGGTTACGAAGCGTTGAAGCAGCGAGACGTTCTTGTAGTCGATCTTGTCGAGTTCCTCACGCGGAAGCTTCGAATACCGGCGCACCTCGCCCTTGAGGCCGGGCTTGCGCGCGCGTGACTTTTCGTTGGTCTGCCTTCCCATTCGACCCTAGAGGTTGACAGAGCGAGCCCGCGGACGTCCGCCGGCGTCTTGGACGCGGGCTCAGGCGGCGGCGTCGCTCGGGTCGCGCCGCGGGGCCTGGGCGTCCAGCAGTGCGCCGATTCCGTCCTCGTTCAGAGGGCGTGAGAAGAAGTAGCCCTGCCCGACGCTGCACTGCAGGCCGCTCAGCGAGTCGAGCTGGTCCTGGCGCTCGATGCCCTCGGCGACGATCTGCATGTCCAGCGCCTCGCCGAGCTCCACCACCGAACGCACGAGGGCGGCGTCGCCGGCCCCCTGAGACAGGTCGTCCACGAACGACTGGTCCATCTTGACCATGTCGATCGGAAACTCGCGCAGATAGCTCAGCGCCGAGTAGCCGGTGCCGAAGTCATCGATCGCCAGTCGCACGCCAACGTTCTGCAGCTCGCTCAGCTCCTTGCTCACGGCCACGCGGTCCTGCATCAGCACCGACTCGGTGATCTCGAGCACGAGCATCGAGGGATCGGCGCCGCTCTCCCGCAGCGCCGCGGCCACCTGCTCGACCACCGTGCCGGGCTGACGGAACTGGCGCGCGGACACGTTCACGCTCACGTAGACCGGCCGCTCCGCGGGCCGGCTCTCCTGCCACCGGCGCGCCTGCTTGCACGCCTCGATCAAGATCCACGCGCCCAGCTCGATGATCAGGCCGGTCTCCTCCGCGATAGGGATGAAGTCCTGCGGGGGTATCGACCCCATCTCGGGGTGCTCCCATCTGGCGAGGGCCTCCACGCCGAGCACCTGCTGATTTTCGAGGTTCACGAGCGGCTGGTAGTTCACCGATAGCTCGCCGTCGCGCAGGGCCCTGCGCAGCTCGCTGGTGAGCTGCAACCGCCGCTGAGCAGCCATGTACATCGTCGGCCTGAAGGTCTCGGAGCGGCCCTTGCCCATGGACTTGGCGGAGTACATGGCCATGTCGGCGTTGCGCAGCATCTCCTCGGTCGTCGCCCCATGCTCGGCCAGCGCGATCCCGATGCTCGCGTGCACGAACAGCTCGTGCTCCGCGATGGCGAACGTCGTCTCGAGCGCGCAGTGAACGCGGTTGGCCACGTCCTCCCCGCTGTCTGGTCCGCTCGACTCCTCGACCAGGATGGCGAACTCGTCGCCGCCCAGGCGCGCCACCGTGTCCGAGGTGCGTGTGCACTCGTCGAGCCGCTCGGCCACTTGGCGCAGCAGGTCGTCGCCGGCCGCGTGGCCGAGCGAGTCGTTCACGGTCTTGAAGTCATCGAGGTCCACGAACAGGACCGCCAGGCCCCGTCCGTGACGTCGGGCCCGTGCCACCGCGTGGCGAACGCGATCCTCGAACAGAGATCGGTTGGGAAGGCCGGTGAGCGAGTCGTGGAAGGCCTGGTGGCGCAGCTGGTCCTCCATCTTCACGCGGTCGCCCACGTCTCGGATCGTGAGCACGGTGCCGCGCACGGACTTGTCGTCGTTCAGGTCAAACGAGACGGACTCGACGTCGATCCAGCTGCCCTCCCTGTGGCGCGCGCGCCAGCGGTCGGCGCGGTCGCCGTCGTCCGCCGAAGCCTCCCTCAACATCTGGGCGACCCCGTCGCGGTCGTCGGGGTGGATCAGGTCGAGGACGCTCATGTCGAGCACGGCCTCCGAGGCGTAGCCGAGCATCCGCTCGATCACCGGAGTCACGTAGCG
>JBBSLY010000084.1:0-6975 GCA_038233455.1 Solirubrobacterales bacterium
GCCCGACAGCTTCAAGGGCACCCTCGCCGCATCCGAAGTGGCCGCCGCGATCGCGGGCGGGCTGCGCGCGGGTGGTCTCGAGGCGATCGAGCTGCCGGTCGCCGACGGCGGTGAAGGCACGGTGGATGTGCTCGCCCGGGCGCTCGGCGCGGAGCTGCGAACCGCAAGCGTCACCGATCCGCTCGGGCGCCCGGTGGAGGCGACCTTCGCCCTGCTCCCCGACGGGCCGACGGCGATCGTCGAGGCCGCGGCGGCCAGTGGGCTCGGGCTGGTGGGCGAAGCCGAGCGCGACGCTTTCGCGGCCACGAGCCGGGGGACGGGCGAGCTGATCGCCGCCGCCGCGGGGACGGGCGCCACGACCGTGCTCCTGACCGTGGGCGGCTCGGCGACCACCGACGGCGGCGCGGGCGCCCTGGAGGCGCTCGACGAGGCGGACGTCTGGCCGCGGCTGGAGGTGCTCTGCGACGTGCGCACGGCATGGGAGGACGCGCCGCGACTCTTCGGCCCCCAGAAGGGCGCAGACCCGGAGACGGTCGAGCGGCTGGAGCGCCGGCTCGCCGAGCTGGCGTCCGCCGCGCCCCGAGACCCGCGCGGCCTCCCGATGACCGGCGCCGCGGGCGGGCTCTCGGGCGGGCTGTGGGCGCACCGAGGTGCGAAGCTCGTCGCGGGAGCGTCCTACGTGCTCGACGCGATCGGCTTCGACCAGCGGATGCGCGAGGCGGCCTTCGTCGTCACGGGAGAGGGCCGCCTCGACAGCCAGACGCTTCAGGGCAAGGCCGTGGGCGAGGTGGCCACGCGCTGTCGCCAGGCCGGGATCACCTGCCACGCCGTGGTGGGGCGCAACCGCCTCGGGCCCTTCGAGGCGCGCATCCTCGACCTCGAGAGCGTGACCGAGGCGAGCACGCCGGAGGAGCTCGAGGCCGCGGGCCTGACCCTGGCGGAGCGATAGCCGAACTCGCGATGTAGCCCCCCTGATGCTAAGGTGGCCCCATGACCGAGGTGGGCATTCGCGAGCTCAAGAACGCCACCAGCGGATACGTAGAGCGAGTCGAGCAGGGGGAGGTGATCACCGTCACACGCCGCGGCAAGCCGGTTGCGCGCATGATCCCCGTGGACGTGCCTCCCGGCCTGGTTCGCTTGATGGCTGAGGGAAAGGTGAAGTGGAGCGGAGCCAAGCCCGACCTTCCCGTCCCCCGGGTGAAGCTTCTAGGACAGGGGCCCACCGCCGCCGACTACGTGTCCGAGGGCCGCGGCTGATCCTCTATCTCGACACCAGCGCCTTGGTGAAGCTTGTGGTTGACGAGCCGGGGTCCGGTGAGGTCCGGAGCACGGCCAAGGGGGCTGACTCACTCGCAGCGGCCGGGCTGGCCTACGTGGAATGGCGCGCTGCGCTGGCGCGGATGCGCGCGGGCGGTCGGCTCACCCAGCGCGCCCATGACGATGCGGCGGCCGATCTCGACGGGATCTGGGCGGATATCGCGACCGTGTCGGCCGACGACCCCCTGATCGAGCACGCGGCGCTGCTCGCCGAGCGGCACCTGCTCCGCGCCTACGACGCGGTCCACCTCGCTGCCGCATTGAAGGTGGCCGCGGAGGCGGCTACGCGCTTCGCCTGCTGGGACGGTGACCTCCGAGCGGCGGCCGAGTCCGAGGGGCTCGACGTAGCGTCGCTGTAGCGCTCAGGCCATCAGCCCCTGCACGACCGCCTCGTAAAAGCCCTCCCCGTAGCCGGATTCCGTGCGCACGACGTTCGGGCCCGAGCCCTCCGGGGCGTTGGCCACGAGATAGAAGCGGCCCACGCAAGGAGCCACCCCCAGGTCCTCCAGCGAGTCGCCGACCGCGATGCACTCCTCGGGCGCGAACCCGCGGGCACGCTGATGCAGCTGCACGGCCGCCGCCTTCGAGGCCGTGGCAGGGATCAGGTGGTAGGTACGCTCATCCCCGGCGGGACCGTTGTCGATCAGCCGCAGATCGCCCAGGCCCTCGGCCTCCAGCAGCGCGTCGGCGTCCGCCACGTCCGCCTGTCCCCGGAACAGGTGCGAGACGTGACGGTCCACATGCCACGGGTCGTGGTGCTCCAACGCGTAGCGCTCCATGAGCAGGGCGGGCGCCCCCGACTCCTCGATCAGCTCGTGCGGGGTACGTTCGTCGGAGGACGTATACGCGCCGGTGAGGAACTGCTCCTCGCCGTCGATCACCACCCCTGAGCCGACCTCGTAGATGTAGGCGCTCTGGCCGAGCAGGCGCGCGAGCTCTGAGACCTGCGCCTTGCGCCGACCCGATTTGAGCACCACCTCCACGCCGGCGCGGTGGCAGGCCTCCACGCCTCGCGCGGGCAACATCGTGAACTCGCCCTCGCCGTCGTGAAACAGGGAACCGCCTGCACCGAGCAGGGTGCCGTCGAGATCGGTGTAGACGCAGCGAAGGGCCACGGGACGCGCCTACTATGGCGTAACGATGACCGCCACCGGCGCCCACGGCGTGCTCGATATCGCGCCCGATCCGATCCTGATCGTCGATCGCGAGCTACGGGTGGTCTCCGGCTCGCAACCCGCCGCCGCGCTGTTCGGGCGGCCTCGCGCCGAGCTGGCCGGGATGAGGCTCGAAGAGCTGATCCCCGGGGGCGTGCTCGACCCCGAGGCCAAGCTCGACGCGCGCCGCGCGGACGGGACCCAGGTGCCCATCGAGATCTCGGTGCGGGTGCTCGAAGAGGGAGGCGAGCCCCGACTGGCCGTCGCGATCCGCGACGTCACCGAGCGACGCGTGCGCGCCGCGGCACTGCGCGAGGCCGGCGAGGGGTTCAAGCGGATGTTCGAAGACGGGCCGGTGCCGATGGCGATCGTGGGCGAGGACCTGTTGCTCAGCCAGGTCAACGCGGCGTTCTGCCGGCTCACCGGCTACAGCCCCGAGGAGCTGCGCGAGCTGACCTTCAACGACATCAGCCACCCCGACGACCACGACGTCGGCCTGCGGCTGGCCAGAGGCACGCTGGCCGGGGATATCTCCACCGCGCGGATGGACAAGCGCTACCTGAAGAGGAACGGAGAGATCGTGTGGGTGGAGGTCACGGTCTCCTCGATCCGCGAAGAGGGCGGCCGGCCGCTGAAGACGCTGGCCGTGATGCAGGACATGACTGAGCGGCGGCTCGCGCTCACTCGGGCACACGAGGAGTTGGAGCGCCTCGCGCGTGAGCGCGACCGCATCCTCGAGTTCGCCGGCGAGGGCATCTACCACGTCGATGAGGACGGGCTGATCACGTTCGCCAACCCGGCCGCTGCCGAGATGCTCGGGTGGCCGCTCGAGGCCCTGATCGGAAAGCCGGCCCACGAGCTGATCCATCACACCCGCGCCGACGGTTCGCACTACTCGCGCCACGACTGCCGGCTGCACCGCGCCTCTCCCGGGCGCGCAGTGCAACAAGTCACGGACGACGTCTTCTGGCGCCGCGACGGGCGCAGCTTCGCGGTTCACCACACGAGCGCCCCGGTCCGCGAGCCCGGTGGGGCTGGAGCGGTCGTCGTGTTTACCGATGTCAGCGAGCAGGTCGCGATGGAGGCGGCGCTGCGCGACGCAACCGCACGTGCCGCTCGCGAGCGCGTACAGGCCGCTGAGGCCGAGCGGGCGCGCTGGGCGCGCGAGCTGCACGACGAGACGCTGCAGGGTCTGGCCGCGCTGCACGTGCAGCTGGCCTCGGCCGGGCGCACGCCGACAGCCGGTGAGATGGGCGTGCAAATGCGCCGCGCCCAGGAGCAGATCGAGAGCGAGATGGACAAGCTCCGCAGCCTGATCGCCGACTTGCGCCCGGCGGCTCTCGACGAGCTGGGGCTGGAAGCCTCGGTGCGCGACCTGGCCGAGCGCACCGAGGTCGTGTACGGGATCGAGGTCGCCACCAGGCTCGAGCTGCACGAGCCCCGAGGAGCCCCGCGGCGTCTGGACGCCGACCTCGAGACGACCGCCTACCGGATCGCCCAGGAATGCCTCAGCAACGCCGCCCGCCACGCCGGCGCATCCCGGGTGTCGATCGAGCTCGAACAGCAGAACGGCTCTCTGTGGCTGCGCGTGACCGACGACGGCCGCGGGTTCGAACCCGGCAACCAGAGCGTGGGGTTCGGGCTGCGCGGCATCCGCGAGCGAGTGGACCTGCTCGCCGGCAAGTTGACCGTTCGCTCGGAGGAGGGCGCCGGCACCGAGGTCACCGCCCGGCTGCCAGTCGGCTGAGCCGCCGCCGGCGGCTCAGATCGGGACGTCGGACGCCTCCACCAGGCCGCGCTCGAGCGCATACTCCACTAGGTCCGAGCGCCGCGAGCGCCCGAGCTTGCGCTGGATTCGTGCGCGGTGACTCTCCACGGTGCGCACACTCAGGTAGAGCCGCTCGGCCATCTCCCGGTTGGTCAAACCGCGCGCGATCAACCGCAGCACCTCGACCTCGCGCTCGCTCAGCTCTGCCGCGGCCGTCGCGCTGGCGGCTGCAGTGGCGGCCAGCCTGGCCCCGAGGCGTGGTTCGAGGTAGGTGCCGCCCTGTGCCGCTACCTCGATCGCCTCGAGCAGCTCGCCGTCGGCGGCCTCCTTGGGCACGTAGCCGGCCGCACCCAGCCGCAGCGCCTCGCCGGCGAAGCTCGGGTCGCGCTGGGCAGTCAGCACGACCACCCGCGTCTCGGGGCAGCGCTCGGCCAGGCGAGGGATGGCGGCGAGGCTCGGCTCACCTGGCATGTGCAGGTCGAGAACGAGAACGTCGGGGCTGTGCTCCTCCACAGCGGCCAGCGCGCCGGGAACGTCGCCCGTCTCGGCCACGACCTTGATCGAGGGCTCGGAATCGAGCAGGACGCGCAGGCCGCTGCGCACCACGACGTGGTCGTCGGCGAGCACGACTGTGAGTGGATGGTCGGAGTGCATCGAAACCGCGCGCAGGCCGGAATGGTTCCACGCGGCGAGGGTCGGGCGCGCGTTCCGTAGTTACTACCTACTGCTCCTGCGTACCACCCGCCACCGGATCTGTACGGACAATTGCGCCTTGCGCCTCAGCGCGCGCCCGCACATAGTTCGGCCGCTCATGGCCGAGGCGTTCACCCCTGCCGCAACGATGAGCCTAGACGCCGCCAGGCGGCCGGCGCGACTCCCGCATCCCGTGATCGCCGGGATTGCCACGGCGACCCCGGAGCGCTCGTTCGACCAGGCGCAGATGCTCGACCTGCTGGGCCTGACGGGCGACACCTTCGCCGAGAGCGTCTTCGCCCGCTGCGGGGTGCGCACGCGTGGGCTTGAGGTGTCACCGAAGCTGCTCGAGACGACCCTTCAGCAGCGCGCGCAGTCCACAGAGCACGCGCTGATGCGCCTCGCGACGCGTGCGGTGGGCGCGCTCGGCTGTGACCTGGACGAGGTCGGCGTGGTGGTGACCGCGAGCTACTACTCACTCGGCGGGCCGACACTCGCCCACCGGCTCGTCGACCTCTACGACCTGCGCCCCGACACCGACAAGTATCACCTCGTGGGTGTGGGCTGCGCGAGCTCCGTGCCTCTGTTGCGGCTTGCCGCCCAGGCGCTGCGAGACCGCCCCGGCGACAAGGCCTTGATCGTGGCGGCCGAGAGCGTCGGTGGCTTCCTCACGCCTTGCCGAGCCGGCGATGAGCCCGTCAAGGTAGTGGGCTCGGCGCTGTTCGGCGACGGGGCGGCGGCAGCGCTGCTGTCACTGGAGCCCGAGGCTCAGGGCCCGGCGATCGTCGACACCGCAGTGCACCAGCTGCCCGGCACGCTCGGCCATGTGCGGTTCAACGTCACCGCCGAAGACAGTCACATGGAGATGAGCCGCGAGCTACCGACCATCGCCGAGCACGACGTCCCCGACCTGGTCGAGGCCTTCCTTGGCCGCCACGGGCTCGACACGGAGGCGATCGACCACTGGCCGTTGCACCCCGGCGGGCAGGGGATCATCGCCGGCCTGCAACGCGGGCTCAACCTCACAGACGACGACATCGCCCCGAGCGCCGGCGTGCTCGCCGCGCACGGAAACGTGGGCACGCCCTCGGCCCTCTTCGTTTTGCAGCGCACGATCGCCGAGCGGACCCCCTGCGCGGGAGACCTCGGACTGGCGATAACGATCGGCCCCGGTGTGACCGCGGGTCTGATGCTGCTGCAGTGGTGAAATCAAACGGCGACCAGGAGGTGCGGCTATGAAGGTGATCGGAGCGGGATTCGGACGTACAGGGACGATGTCGCAGAAGGCCGCGCTCGAGCAGCTCGGGTTCGGGCCCGCGTTTCACATGATCGATGTCGCGCGCAGGCCTGAGCTGCTGCCGGGGTGGCAGGACGCCGTCGATGGTGAGAACGTGGACTGGGCGCAGCTGCTCGAAGGTTGGCAGTCGACCGTCGACTGGCCCGCCTGCACGTTCTGGGAGCAGATCCTCGAGGCCTTCCCTGATGCCAAGGTGCTGCTCAGCGTGCGCGATCCCGAGGCCTGGTATGCCAGCTGCCTGAAGAGCATCCGCGCCTCCGCCCAGGCCGCCGCCAGAGGCGAACTGGAAGGAGGCTCCGTCGAGGTGTCCCCACAGGCGATGCAGATGATCAACGGGTTGATCTGGGACGGCACCTTCGAAGGTCGCTTTGAGGACAGAGAGTTTGCGATCGGGGTCTACGAGGCCCACAACGAGGACGTCCGGCGCAAGGTGGCGGCCGACCGGCTGCTGGTCTATGACGTCCGCGACGGCTGGGGACCGCTGTGCGACTTCCTCGGGGTGCCGGTACCCGACGGCCCGATGCCTCACCTCAACGACGCCGACTCCTTCCGCGCGATGGTCGGGCTGCCCCAGCTCGCCTGACATCGGCTCGGCGCGATACGGGCGCGCGCCTCGGTCCCTACGGGCCTACCATGGCCCGTAGTGCCCGTGACGTCCGACCAGATGCGGTGGGAGCCTCTGCTCCACCGCGGTGAGGGCGACCAGCTCGTGGCCCGATCGAGCGAGCGGGCCCAGAAGGCGTTGA
>JBBSLY010000085.1:0-6940 GCA_038233455.1 Solirubrobacterales bacterium
AGCACCGAGATGCCCTTCAGCTCGTCGATCCACTCTTCCGTACTGGTGGCCATCTAGCCCTCCTTCTCGTTCTCTGGGGAAGCAGCCGGCTCGGCCGGCTGCGCACCCTCGTTCTCCGTCGCATCCCCGGAGGGGGCGTCGGCTTCGATTTCCTCTGCGGGCTGGTCGCCCGAAGTTTGCTCTGCAGCGGCGGGCGCTGCCTCGGCGGGAGCCTCTCCCTCGACGAGCCCCTGGTCGGCGATCTGGCCGAGCTGGGACGCCAGTCCCTGGATCAGCTGGTGCAGGCCGCGGACCAGGCCGGTCACCGGAGACGCGAGCACGCCCACGAGTTGGCCGTGGAGCACGTCGCGGGCGGGCAGCTTGGAGATCGCCTCGATCTCGTCGATCGAGAGCACCTCGCCGTCCATCGTCCCACCCTTGAACTCGAGCACCTGGTGCTCGCGGCGAAAGGTTGCGAGCACCTTGGCGGCCAGCGCGGCATCACCGCGCACGAAGGTGAAGGCGGTCGGGCCCTCGAGCAGCTCCTTGAGGCTCGCCGCGCCGGCCTCGTCGGCCGCACGCTCGGTGAGCGTGTTCTTGACCACGCGCATCGTCGCGTCGGCCTCCTCCAAGCGAGCGCGCAGATCCGCGGCCTGGGGCACCGAGATACCGCGGTAGTCCACGGCGAAGACCGCCCCGGACTCCTTGATCTGTGTGGCCACCTCTTCGATGACCGCCGCTTTCTGTTCTCTGTTCATGGCCTTCGGGGAGATCCTCTCAACGAAAAGAGCCCGCACGCAGGCGGGCTCGAGATGGCACTGCTGTCTCGGCTTGGCCTGCACCGGTCTTACATGCCGGTGGTCTGGGGCAGGAAGTTCTGGGGAGGGTCAGGCTAGCGCTCCCGCCTCCTCGGCGTCAGCCCGGGCCGACGGGTCGACGCGCACGCCGGGTCCCATTGACGTGGAGAGCGTGATCGTGTGCAGGTAGCGGCCCTTGGCGGCGGCGGGCTTGGCCCGGTGGATCTCCTCGATCAGCGCCGCGTAGTTGTCCAGCAGGGCGCTCGACTCGAAGTCGGCCTTGCCGATCGCCAGGTGCACGATCGCGTGGCGGTCGGTGCGGTATTCGACCTTGCCCGCCTTGGACTCCGACACCGCCTTGGCGACGTCGTTGGTCACCGTGCCGACCTTCGGGTTGGGCATCTTGCCCTGCGGTCCCAGCACGCGGCCCAACCGGCCCACGACGGACATCATGTCCGGCGTGGCGATCGCGACGTCGAAGTCGGTGAAGCCCTCCTCGACCTTCTTGGCCAGGTCGTCGTCGCCCACATGGTCGGCCCCCGCTTCTGAGGCCTCTCGCGCCTTGTCGCCCTTTGCGAACACGGCCACGGTCATGTCCTTGCCGAGGCCGTGCGGGAAGGCGATAGTGCCGCGCAGCTGCTCCTCGGCATGGCGGACGTTCAGCCCGGTGCGGATGTGGACCTCGACGGTCTCGTCGAACTTCGCGCCCTCGAAGCCGCGGATCAGGTCCACTGCCTCGCGCGGGGCGTAGCGGCGCTCGCGGTCGATGGTGGCGAGGTTGTTGCGGTAGCGCTTGCCGTGCTTCACGACGACACGTCCACACCCATTGAGCGCGCCGTGCCCTCGATGATCTTCGTGGCCTGGTCGACGTCGTTGGCGTTGAGGTCGGGCATCTTCTTCTCGGCGATCTCGCGCACCTGCGCCTTGCTGATCGTGCCGACCTTGGCCCGGTTGGGCTCACCCGAGCCCTTCTCCACCCCGATCGCCTGCTTGATCAGCACGGCCGCCGGCGGGGTCTTGGTGATGAAGGTGAACGAACGGTCCTCGAACACCGTGATCACCACCGGGATGATCGTGCCGGCGTCGTTCTGGGTCTGGGCGTTGAACGCCTTGCAGAACTCCATGATGTTCACGCCGTGCTGACCCAGGGCAGGGCCGACCGGGGGCGCCGGGTTGGCGGCCCCGCCGGGAACCTGCAGCTTGATCTCTGTGAGGACCTTCTTTGCCATTAGACCTTCTTCACCTGGTCGAAGCCGACTTCAACCGGCGTCTCGCGACCAAAGATGGATACCAGCACCTTGAGCTTGGCACCGTCCTCGTTGATCTCGGAGATCTCTCCGGAGAAGTCGGACAGGGGCCCTGACACCACCTTCACGGACTCGCCGATCGAGAATTGCGCGCGGGCGCGCGGGCGCTCGGCGGTCTCGCGGTTCAGCAGCCGATCGACCTCGGGCTGGGACAGCGGAACGGGCTTCTGCGAGGCGCCCACGAAGCCGGTGACCCCCGGCGTGTTCTTCACGAGGCCCCAGGAGTCGTCGGTCAGGTTCATGTTCACCAGCAGGTAGCCCGGCATCGTGCGCTGCTCCTTGGAGATCTTCTGGCCGTCCTTGATCTCCTGCACCTGCTCGGTGGGGATCACGACCTGGCGCACGGTCGTCTTCTGATCCAGGGACTGGACCCGGTGCTCGAGGTTCTGCTTGACCTTTTTCTCGTGGCCCGAGTAAGTGTTGACGGCGTACCAGCGAAACATGGGTGAATTCCTTAGAGGATGGCTTGGATCAGGCGGGAGAAGATGGCGTCCAGCAGCCCGAGGTAGCCGCCTGCGAGCACCACGAACCCGAGGACCACGCCGGTGAGCGTGGTGAGGGCTTGGCGATCTGGCCACCGGACACGGGCCAGCTCGGCCCTTACTGCGATGAGGAACTGTACGAGACGCGGGCGGTCCTTGTGGTCCGCCTCCGAATCGCCGCGGTGGCCAGTGGGCCCGGAGGTCGTCGAGACCAGGTCCTCCTCGGGGTGATCGTCTGCGCGATTGAAGTGCTCGTCGTCCTCGAGATCGGGCTCGTCGTCGAGCGTCTCAGCCGAGCTGCCGAGGTCCTCCGGAGGAGCGCCGGCCTGGAGGTCGACCTCGTCACGAACCTCCCGGTCGCGGACGTCCTGATCCGGGGCGGCGGCCGCCTCGCTCGCGGCCTCGGGGGCCGGCTCGCGCCGTGCCCCATCCCCGCGCGGAGGGGAATCCCCTTGACCGGACTTGCGCCGGGCTTGGCGCTCCTTGGCGCGCTGGCGATTCCTTGCCACGGGCCGTGCCTAGCTGAGCGTGGCGAAGCCGACGCTCATCGCGTCTCCTTGTGCGCGGTGTGCCTGTGACACCAGCGACAGTGCTTGCGCAGCTCGATGCGATCGGGGTTGTTGCGCTTGGACTTCTGGGTCTGATAGTTGCGCCGCTTGCACTCCTGGCACTCCAGGGTGACGGCGATTCTTACGTCTCCGCGAGCCATGGCTCCTGAAAGGGTCGTGATGGCCGGGGGCAAAGGAAAACCCCGCCGGCCGCGAGGTTCGAGCCAGAGGATAGCGCGGCCCCGGCGCTGTCGCGATCGCACTCCCGGAGGTACGCTCGCGCCGTGACGGAGTGGACCAACTGGGCGGGCGAGCAGACCTGCTCGCCCGCTGCTTTCGAGCGCCCGGTGGACGCCGATGCGGTCGCTGCCGCGGTGCTCCGTGCGGCCGGCGCGGAGCGCGGGGTACGGGTCGCGGGGGCGGGCCATTCGTTCACCGATGCCGTGCTCTGCGATGGGACGCTGCTCTCGCTCGAGCGGATGCGAGGGGTGCTGGACGCGGACCCCGCTTCAGGGCTCGTGCGGGTGCAGGCCGGCATCACCCTTCACGCACTCAACGCGGCGCTCTGGGAGCTCGGCCTGGCGCTGGAGAACCTCGGCGACATCGACGTCCAGTCGGTGGCGGGAGCCACGGCGACGGCCACCCACGGAACCGGGGGACGCCTGCAAAACCTCTCCGCCGCCATCGAGTCGGTCGAGCTCGTGACGGCTGAGGGCTCGAGGGTCGAGCTCGACCAGGCGGGAGACGAGGACGGTTGGCGCGCCGCGCGCGTGAGCGTGGGGGCGCTCGGCGTGGTGACCGCCGTGACGCTTCGCGCCGTGCCCGCCTTCACCCTCGAGGGGGTGGACTCCCAGCTGCCGCTGGCGGAAGCCCTGGGCCGCCTGGAAGAACTGGTAGCAGAGAACGATCACTTCGAGTTCTTCACCTTCCCCCACTCCGATCTCGCCCTCACGCGCACCAACAACCGCGTGGCCGATCGCCCGCGCCCGCGCTCGCGCGCGCGAGAATGGGCGGACGACGTCCTGGTGCGCAACCACGTGTTCGGCGCGTGCTGCCGGCTCGGGCGCGCCCAGCCGAAGCTCATCCCCCACATCAACCGCGCGCTTTCACGCGCGTCGGGCACTACGAGGCGCGTGGACCGCTCATACGAGATCTTCGCCTCACCGCGTCGCGTGCGCTTCACCGAGATGGAGTACGCCATCGGTCGCGAGCACGCGGCCGACGCGGTGCGTCGCGTCCGGGAGATCAGCGACCACCGGGGCTTCGAAGTCTGCTTCCCGATCGAGGTGCGCTTCGTGGCGGGCGACGACGCCCTGCTCAGCCCGGCCGCGGGCAGGGACACGTGCTACATCGCGGTCCACTCCTACGAGGGCATGGAGTGGCAGCCATACTTCCGTGCGGTGGAGGAGGTGATGGACGGCTTGGGAGGTCGGCCCCACTGGGGCAAGCGCCACTTCCAGACGGCCGCCACGCTGTCGGACCGCTACCCCGAGTGGGAGGGCTTCCAGGCCGTGCGCTCGCGGCTGGATCCGGGCGGCGTGTTCGCCAACGACTACGTGAACCGGGTGCTCGGCCCGGTCGCGGAGGCCTCGGCATGAGCGGGCGTGACGCCTACGCCCACCTGCTCGAGATCCCCACCCGCTGGAACGACAACGACACCTACGGGCACGTGAACAACGTGGAGTACTACGCCTTCTTCGACACCGTGATCAACTCCTGGTTGATCACGGAGGGCGGGCTGGACATCGGGGCGGGCGCGGTGATCGGCCTGTGCGCCGAGTCGCACTGCGAGTTCAAGGCGGCGCTCTCCTTCCCCGAGACGATCGACGCCTGCCTGCGCGTCGGACACCTGGGTCGGACGAGCGTGCGCTATGAGATCGCGCTGTTCGCCCAGGGGGCGCAGGAGCCGGCCGCGACAGGGTGGTTCGTGCATGTGTTCGTGGACCGCGAGCAGCGGCGCTCGACGGAGATCCCACCGCAGCTGCGCGCGGCGCTCGAGCGGCTGGCGGCGGCCGGCGCATGAGGGTCCGGGGCGCAGTGCTGCGCGAGATGGGCCTGCCACGGCCCTACGCGCAGTCGCGCCCGCTGGAGATCGCCGAGCTCGAGCTCGACCCGCCGGGACCGGGCGAGCTGCTCGTGCGCGTGCGCGCCGCGGGCCTCTGCCATTCCGACCTGTCGGTGATCGACGGCTCGCGCCCGCGCGTGATGCCGATGGTGCTCGGCCACGAGGCCGCGGGGGAGGTGGTCGAGGCAGGGCCCGTCACGACCGGCTTCGAGCCGGGGGACCACGTGGTGCTGGCGTTCGTGCCGTCGTGCGGCTCGTGTGTGCCCTGCCGGTCGGGGAGGCCGGCACTCTGCGGCCCCGGGGCGGTGGCCAACGCGGCGGGGTCCCTGCTCTCCGGCGAGCGGCGCTTTGGCGACGGCGGCCTGAACGCGTTGCACCATCACCTCGGCGTATCGGCATTCTGCGACCACGTGGTGGTCTCGGCCCGGTCGGCGGTACGCGTGGACCCCGAGCTGTCATTCGAGCTCGCCACGCTGTTCGGCTGCGCCGTGCTCACGGGCGTCGGCGCGGTGGTCAACACCGCGCGCGTGTCTCCCGGCGACCGCGTGGCGGTGTTCGGCCTGGGCGGGGTCGGCCTGGCGGCGCTCCTGGGCGCCCGCGTGGCGGGCGCGCGGACCATCGCCGCGGTGGACCTCGTGGAGTCAAAGCTCGAGCTGGCCCGCGAGCTGGGAGCCACGGACGTCGTGGCTGCGGGCCCCGACGCCGTCGCAGCGGTCGTGGCGGCCACCGGCGGCGGCGCCGACCACGCGATCGAGACCGTCGGCAGCGAGCGCGTGCTGGCCGAGGCCTACGCGGCCACCCGGCCCGGCGGGACCACCGTGACCGTCGGCCTGCCCCACCCCGATCGGATGCTCTCGATCCCTGCGGTGAGCCTGGTCACCGAGGAGCGCACGCTTCGCGGGTCATACCTTGGCTCGTGCGTGCCCGAGCGCGACCTGCCGCGCTTCATCGGCCTGCACCGTGCAGGCAGCCTGCCCATCGAGCGCCTGCTGACCCACCGCATCGAGCTCGACGACATCAACGAGGGATTCGACCGTCTGGCATCCGGCGAGGCCGTGCGCCAGGTGATTGTTTTTCCCGCAACCGAGGAGAGGACGTGACAGCATGGCCGAGCACACGAAGGTCCACCTGAACGAGGTCGAGAACCTCGCGCCCAAGTTCGGGATGGAGGGCATCGAGGCCCGGTTCGCGACCGGCGCGCTCGAGCTCGAGAAGTCCGGCTTGAGCTGCCAGACGCTCGACCCCGGCGTCCGGGTCCCGTTCGGGGCACAAGCACGGCCGCCAGGAAGAGGTCTACGTGGTGGTGAGCGGAAGCGGCCGGCTGAAGATCGAGGACGAGATCCTGGAGCTGTCCGAGCTCGACGCCGTGCGCGTTCCCGGCGGAGAGATGCGCGGCTTCGAGGCGGGACCGAAGGGACTCTCCTTCCTGGCCTTCGGCGCGCCCAGCGGAGTCGGGACGGAATCGGACGCCGACATGGAGCCGGGCTGGTGGGGCGACTGAGCGTGGCGCGATGGCCAAGCTGATCTACTCACGTTCGTGAGCGACCTCGAGCGCCCGATCGGCACCTACCTCTACGGGCGCTGCACTACCGGGTCGGAATCCGAGCGTGCCGGTCGTGACCTTGCGGGCGCGCAGGGCCCCGCAAGCCCTCGTCCGGACTCGAACCGGAGACCCCTTCCTTACCATGGAAGTGCTCTACCAACTGAGCTACGAGGGCGTGGGAAAGGAGCCTAGCGCCGACTCCCGGAGGGCAGTGGCGGG
>JBBSLY010000086.1:0-6872 GCA_038233455.1 Solirubrobacterales bacterium
AGCCCGGCGATGTCGATCTCGTTGTCGAAGTGGCCGATGTTGCCGACGATCGCCTGGTGCTTCATTCGCGCCATGTGCTCGGCGGTGATGATGTCCTTGTTGCCGGTGGCGGTGATGAAGATGTCGGCGGTCTCGACCACGTCGTCGAACGTCTTGACCTCATAACCCTCCATCGCCGCCTGCAGCGCGCAGATCGGGTCGATCTCGGTCACGACCACACGTGCACCCTGCCCGCGCAGCGAGTCGGCGCAGCCCTTGCCCACGTCGCCGTAGCCGCAGACCACGGCGACCTTGCCGCCGATCATCACGTCGGTGGCGCGGTTGATGCCGTCGATCAGCGAGTGGCGACAGCCGTAGAGGTTGTCGAACTTCGACTTGGTCACCGAGTCGTTGACGTTGATCGCGGGGAACAGCAGGTCGCCGGTCTCGGCGAACTGGTACAGGCGGTGGACGCCCGTGGTGGTCTCCTCGGTCACGCCCTGGATGTTGGCGGCGATCCGGGTCCACTTCTGCGGGTCGGCCTCCATGTTGCGCTGAAGCGTGGAGAGGATGACCTTGAACTCCTCGTTGTCGGCCGACTCGGGGTCGGGCACGGCGCCCGCCTTCTCGAACTCGGCGCCCTTGTGCACGAGCAGCGTCGCGTCGCCACCGTCGTCGAGGATCATGTTGGGTCCGTCGCCTCCGGGCCAGTTCAGCGCCTGCTCGGTGCACCACCAGTACTCCTCGAGGGTCTCGCCCTTCCAGGCGAAGACGGGCACGCCCTGCGGGTCCTCGGGCGTGCCGTCGGGCCCGACGGCGACCGCCGCTGCGGCGTGGTCCTGGGTCGAGAAGATGTTGCACGAGACCCAGCGCACCTCGGCGCCGAGCGCGATGAGGGTCTCCATCAGCACCGCGGTCTGGACGGTCATGTGCAGCGAGCCCATGATCTTCGCGCCCTTGAGCGGCTGGGCCGAGGCGAACTCCTCGCGCGTGAGCATCAGACCCGGCATCTCGTGCTGGGCGAGGCGGATCTCGTTGCGGCCGTACTCGGCGAGGCCGAGGTCGGCGACTTTGAAGTCCTGCTTGACGGTGGTGTCGGTGGCGCTCATGGGTCCTCTCAGGTGGTGGTGGTCGTCGTAGCGGCCTCGGCCGCGGGGGTGGTCAGCTGGGCGGCTTCGGCGAGCAGGCGCTGGTGCTTCTCCTGCTCGAAACGCAGCCAGTCCTTGGCCGGGACGTCTTCGGGACGGCGCGGCCGGGCCTCGAGCCACAGCTCAACAGCCCGCTCCATGTCCGGGTCGCGGCTCAGGCGAAGCGCGAACCCCACTTCGCCCAGGCTCAGTCCGTGGCGCTCCAGCAGGCCGCGCAGGGTGCGCAGTCGCTGCAGCTCCTCCGGTCCGTAGAGGCGGTAGCCCGACACCGAGCGTCGCGGGGCAATCAGGCCCTCGCGCTCGACGTAGCGCAGCATTCGAGATGACCACCCGGTCGTCTCGGCCGCCTCCTGGATCGTGAGGCCGTCCATCGAAGGCCAACCTTACCACGGTTGTGTCAAGGTTGAGGACCGGTGGTCGATCAGCCCAGGCGGCGCTTGAAGCCCTCGAGCGCCTCCACTGGTGTGGGGTCCACGCCGGCCAAGGCGGCGAGCTCGACCGAGACCAGGTCGCCCAGCATCACAAGCGACAGGACGCGGTCGACAGGGGTTTCCCCCCGCGGGCCGGCGTGCACGACGGGGACCCCTGCGCGCCCGATCAGCTCGGCGGTCAGCTCGAAGCGCCGCTGCACGCGCCGGTGCTGGCCGGGCGCCGAGAGGAAGACCGCCGCCGGCGATCCGTGGGCCGCGAGCCACTCCCAGCCCTCGATCTCGTTGTGGTTGGCCTCCGGGAGCTCGCTGGCGAACGCGGCCGCCTTGGCGTTCTCGTTGATCTGCGCCTTCCAGCGCCGCGCCGGCGCGGCCGTGAGCTCGGCGCCATGGATCACCGCCAACCGCCCCTGCAGCACCTCGGCGATCGAGCGCGCCTCGTCCGCGTCGGAAGCGAGCGCGCCGAGCACCTCCGCGGCGCCCTCCAGCTCGCCGCGCAGCGATGGCGCGGCCCCACACGCAGCCGCGCACTCCAGCGCGGCGACCGTCATGTAGACCACGGCGGCCCGCGGCTGCATCCCCGACGGGACGCCGATCACCGGCACGCCCTCCTCGCGGGCTCGCTCGGCGAGCCGCCCACCGGTGGTGAGCGCGACGCGCGGCGCACCCGCGTGCCCCGCCGCCTCGAAGCAGGCCAGCGTCTCCTCGGTCGAGCCGGAGTAGCTGGCGCAGAGCACGAGCGTGTCCGGGCCCACCCACGGGTCGGGCGCGTAGCCGCGCACGGCTCGCAGCGGGGCGAGCGCGCGCGGGCCGATCGCCGCGGCCGCCAGGTCGGCGCCCACCGCCGAGCCGCCCATGGCGCAGACCATCAGCCCACCGGGGGCCTCGCGCTGGGGCACCTTGGCAGCCTCCACGCGCCACAGCGCGTCGGCGATCTGCTGCGGCTGGGCGAGGACGTCGTCCCTCACGACACGCTCTCCCCCGCTTCCACGGTCACCCCGGGCTCGACGCGGGAGCCGGCGGCGACCACCGCGCCCGAGCCGATCCGCGCGCCTGCGCCGACCAGCGCCCCCGGCTCGACTCGCCCCCCGTCGCCGAGCTGGACCCCCTCGCACAGCACGCTGTCGCGAACCTGGCAGTCGGCGCCCACCCGCACCCGGTCGTGCAGCACCGAGCGCTCGACCGTCGAGTCGCTGCCCACGGAGCAGTGGACGCCGAGCACGGACTGCGGGCCGATGTGCGCCCCGGCGGTCAGGCAGCCCTCCCCGATCAGGGAGCCCGTCTCGTCGCGGGCTCCCAACCGGGAGTCGAGCCTCCCGCTCAGCAGGTCGTAGGTGGCCTCCAGATAGCGCTCCGGCGTCCCGATGTCCACCCAGTAGCCCTCCGCCGCCCAGCCATAGAGCCCCTCGCCGACCAGCTGCGGGAAGACCTCGCGCTCGAAGGAAACCGCCCGGCCGGAGGGGACCGCCGCCTCGATCACCTCACGCTCGATCACGTACGCGCCCGCGTTGATCCGATCTGTCGGGGCCGGGCCCTCCGACTTCTCGAGGAAGGCCTCCACGCGGCCCTCGGAGTCGGTTGGCACGACGCCGTAGCTCGCGGTGTCCTCCACGGCGATCAGGGCCAGCGTGGCCCGCGCGCCGGTGCGCTCGTGCTGAGCCAGCTCCGCGGTCAGGTCCATGTCGTTGAGGACGTCGCCATTGAGCACGAACAGCCTGTCCTCGAGCACCCCTTCGTCCAGGGCCAGACGCACGGGGCCGGCGGTGCCCAGGGGCTCTGACTCGATCACGTAGCGCAACCGCATCCCGTCGTAGATGTCTCCGAGCACGTCGCGCACGCCGTCGGACATGAAGCCGCAGGAGAGGATCGCCTCCGTCACGCCGTGACCGCTCAGCCAATCCAGCATGAACGTAAGAAAGGGACGCCCCGCGAGTGGCACCACCGGCTTGGGTGTGGTGAGGGTGAGCGGGCGCAGGCGCGTGCCCTGCCCGCCGGCGAGCACGAGTGCCTGCACGGTCAGCCCCCGCCCTCAGGGGCGCGGGCGCTCACCGGCCGATGCCCTCGTAGGTGAATCCCGCATCGCGCAGGCCCTCGCGGTCGAGGAAGTTGCGCCCGTCGATGACCACCGGCGTGGCCATCCAATCCTTGACCTCGCCGGCCCAGTCGAGCTCTGCGAACTGCGGCCACTCGGTCACCAGCACCGCACCGTCGGCGCCCTCGAGCGCCTCCCGCGCGGAGTCGCAGACGCGCGCCCCGCCGAGCATCTCGGCCGCGTTCTGAGACGCGACGGGGTCATACACGCGCACGTTGGCGCCCTCGCCCTGCAGCCGCGCCGCGAGCACCAGGCTGGTGGCCTCGCGTACGTCGTCGGTGTCGGGCTTGAACGCGACGCCGAGCAGCGCGATCTCACGGCCGACCAGCGAGCCCAGGTGCTTCTGGAGCTTGCCGATCGTGCGCCGCTTCTGAAGCTCGTTGACCTCGATCACCGCGGTCAGCAGCTGGAAGTGATAGCCGGAGTTGCCGGCCAGCTGCTTGAGCGCCGACACATCCTTGGGAAAACAGCTGCCCCCATAGCCGATCCCCGGCCGCAGGAACTTGTCGCCGATCCGCTCGTCGAGGCCCATTCCGCGCGCGACCTCGGTCACGTCGGCCCCGAGCTCCTCGGACACATTGGCGATCTCGTTGATGAACGAGATCTTCGTGGCGAGGAAGGCGTTGGAGGCGAGCTTGATCATCTCGGCACTCGCGATGTCGGTGCGCACGATCGGCCCACCGAGCGGCTCGTAGAGCGCGGCGACCCGCTCGGCGAAGCCCTCAGAGCCCTCCGCGGCGCCGATCACGACGCGGTCGGGCTTCATGAAGTCCTCCACGGCGGTCCCCTCCTTGAGGAACTCCGGGTTCGAGACGTACCCGAGCCCCTCGCGGCGACGTTCGATCGAGCGCCCGGTGCCGACCGGCACGGTGCTCTTCATCACGATCGCGTGCTCGGTGGAGTCGCCCAGCTCGTCGATCACCGCGTCGACCCGGGACAGGTCCGCATCACCCGAGTAGGTGGGCGGGGTGTCGACGCAGCAGAACAGCAGCCGCGTGCGCTCGAGCAGCTCCTCCCTAGACGTGGTGAAGGTCAGGCGCTCGGCGTTTCGCTCGAGCAGCTCGGCGAGTCCGGGCTCGTGCATCGGGACCTCGCCACGGGAGAGCGACGCCACCTTCTCGGGCAGGATGTCGCGCGCCACCACCTCGTGGCCGAGCTCGGCGAAGCACGCGGCGGTGCACAGGCCGACCCAGCCGACGCCGATCACTCCTATGGGCTCTCGATCGCTCAAGCGGCGCAGCGTACCCGGGTCCGCCGGCGTCAGGGCACCCGCGTGGAGCGGGCGATCGCCAGCATCTGGCGCTTCGAGAGGGTCTGGCGCAGCGTGTTGGAAACCCAGTAGACGCCCTTGTCGGTGCGCCAGGCCACCAGCCTTACGCGATCCCCGTCGTAGTGCAGCTCGAACGTGCGGCCGCCCATGGTGCGTTCCTCGGCGTCGCTGGCGATGATCGGCGGGTCCTGCCAGGTCGTGCCCTGGATTCCGTAGTAGTCGCCGTTCAGAGGACCGCGGATGGGCAAGCGGTATGCGCGCTCGACCTTGCCCTCCGGAGTCTTGATCCGGTAGTTGCGGGTGGTCTGGTCGGGGAACGTTCCCTTCACGAACACCCTCGGATAGAAGACCGGCAGCCGCCCCGCGCCCTTGCGCTTGGCCTTCTCGATCGTCTGCACCGCCAGCGCCCTGCCGGCCGCCGGGTCCTTGAACAGCCCGCCGTCGCCGCGGCGGCGGCGCTTCTTCGCCTGGGCGCCGCCACCGACCCGCGGGCCCTTGGTCTCCTCGACCCCCAGGAACTGGCGGGCCAGCTCCTTGACCTTGGCGTTGCTGGCCGTCACGTAGCTCGGCACCCCGGCCGCCTCGTCGCCGGCGGTGATGCTGCCCTCGAAGTGGACCTCGCGCAGCGGCTGATCCACCGAGTACACGGCCAGCCTGAGCAGGCGCAGGATCCCGGCGCGCGACTTCAGCGCCTCGTCGGAGGTGGTGTGGCGGCCGAAGATCTTGATCAGCTCGTCGCGGTCTGCGAACAGCCTGCCCGCGCCGACCTGCTGCTTGGCCTCGCGCAGTACCTCCTGCTGGCGCGCCGAGCGGATCAGGTCGGTGTCCTCGTGGCGGAAGCGCGCGTACTCGAGCGCCTCCTCCCCGCACAGTCGCTGATAGCCGGGGAAGACGTTGATGTAGGCAAAGTCGGCGCTGTCGTTGAAGTAGCGCCGGTCGATGTCGAGGTAGATGCAGCCGATCGCGTCGACCGCCTTGCGAAAGCCGCGGAAGTCGACGTTGATCACGTGGTTCACCGACAGGCCGGTGAGCCGCCTGACGGTCTTGAGCGTGAGGTTGGGGCCGCCGAGGTCGTAGGCGGCGTTGATCTTGTCGGTGCCGAAGCCCGGGATCTGCACCTTGAGGTCGCGCGGGAGGGACATCAGTGCCGTTCCGCGGTCGGGATCGAGGCGCACGAGGATGATCGTGTCCGACCGCGCGCCCGTGCCCGCGCCGCCGTCGGTGGCGTTGTCGGGGCGGCGGTCAGAGCCCAGCAACAGGATCGTCTGGGCCTCGCCCGGGTCGGTCACGGCCAGGCTCTGCAGCTCGAGGCTGGGGCTGTCCTGGAGGGCCTCCACGACCTTGTCGACCTCGCGAAAGGCCGCGACCGAAGTGGCCGAGGCGGTGGCGAACACCACGAGCGCACAGCCGAGCGCCAGCCGCTTCCAGAGGCCGGTCTTGGGAGTGTCCTCGAAGAGTGGGCTCACGGGCGCGGCGAGTCGGCGGGTGCTGCGGTCGCGCGCCGCGAGCGCAGGGGGTCGGCGGGCAGTGGCACGCTCGCGGGCAGGCCGGGGCCGGCGGCGCCCCGGCGGCCGACCAGGCTCACGAACTCCACGAGCGCCTCACGGTAGGAGTCGAGCGACTCGATCGACACCCACTCCTCGGGTCCGTGGTGGCCCTCGCCGGCGGGCCCGAACTCGACGCCCGGCACTCCGGCATTGAGAAAGGAGATGACGTCCGAGGTCCCATCACGGCCAACGGCAATGCTGTCATGCGCGGGGGTCGCCTTCGACACCGCCTCCTGGAGCACCTGCACGTAGGGGTTCTCGCGCGCGACCACGATCGGCTCGCGGTGGAAGACCTTCACGACCTCGGTGTCGGGCTGAGAGCCCACGGCGGCGATGATCTCGTGCGGATCCTGGCCGGGCAGGTAGCGGATGTCGAGCTCCATCAGGCAGCAGTCGGGCACGCGGTTG
>JBBSLY010000087.1:0-6733 GCA_038233455.1 Solirubrobacterales bacterium
CGAGAGCCCGGACCTGGTGCTGCTGGGCCAGCAGTCAGACGACGGCGAGTGCTACACGATGGGCGCCATCGTGGCCGACCACCTCAAGATGCCCTCCCTCACCCAGGTGATCAAGATGGACGTCGAAGAGGGCAAGCTGCGCTGCGAGCGCCAGGCCGAGTACGGCTATGACACCGTCGAGATCGCGCTGCCGGCCGTGATCTCGGTCGGCGACGCCATCAACGAGCCGCGCTACCCATCGCTGAAGGCGATCATGGGCGCCAAGAAGAAGCAGCTCGACACCAAGGCCATCGGCGACGCGGGCATCGAGGCCGATCGCGTCGGCGAGGGTGGGTCGCGCACCGCGGTTCTGTCGATCAACCCGCCACCGGAGAAGCAGGCGGGCGAGATCATCGAGGACGAGGACACCAACGAGACGGTCGAGAAGATCGTCGCCTGGCTCGACGAAAGGAAGCTGTTGGCATGAGCGGGATTCTCACCTACGCCCTGCACTACGAGGGCGAGTTCAACAAGAACTCGCTCGGAGCGGTGTCCGAGGGTGCCAAGCTGGCCAAAGAGCTCGGCGGCGAAGCGGCCGTGGTCGTGGTCGGCGGCGACGACCTGACCGACGAACTGTGCGCGAGCCTCGGCTCCTACGGCGCCACGAAGGTCTACCGGGCCAAGGCCCCGGAGGGCCTCGGCGCTCCGGTGGTCGACGTGATGGCCAAGGTCATCACCGACGAGGACTACGGCTACGCGCTGTTCGGCGGTGGCCTGCTCGGCTTCGAGATCGGCGCCGGGCTGACCGCGCGCCTCGGCGCCGGCGTGACCATGGAGGTCACCGAGGTCAAGGCTCAGGACGGCAAGCTGGTCGCAGTGCGGCCGATCCTCCAGGACTCCGCGATAGTCGACGTCGAGTACGTCTCCGAGCCCGGCATCATCATCGGACGCCTGAACGCGTTCGAGATCTCAGAGTCGGGTGACGCGAAGGCCGAGGTCGTCGACGTGGACGTCGAGCTCGAGGAGCACTCGACCAAGGCGACGATGGTCCAGCGCGGCGAGCAGCGCGGCGCCGACGTGAACATCGAGGACGCCGACCTGCTGGTGGCCGGCGGCCGCGGCTTGGGCAAGGCCGAGGGCTTCGAGCTCTGCGACGAGCTGGCCGAGGCCCTGGGCGGCGCCGTTGCGGCCACCCGCGCCGTGGTCGATGCCGGCTGGTATCCGTACGCCGCGCAGATCGGCCAGACGGGCAAGACGGTGGCGCCGAAGCTGTATCTGGCGGCCGGGATCTCCGGTGCGATCCAGCACAAGGTCGGCATGCAGGCCTCGGAGAACATCGTGGCGATCAACAAGGATCCCAACGCCCCGATCTTCGAGTTCTCCGACCTCGGGATCGTCGGCGACCTGAACAAGATCATGCCCAAGCTCACCGAGGCCGTGAAGGCCAAGAAGGGCGGCTGAGCGACGGATGGCGGACGGCAACGGCAGCGCCCCCTCCGGGGCCGCAAACGGCAAGGTCGTTCCGGCGGCATATCCGCCGCCGGTGGAGTCCCCCGACGAGTTCGTCAAGCGCGGCCTCGACGATCCCGACGAGCTGATCGAGGTCGGCGTCGCGATCGTGGGGGGTGGGACCGCGGGCCTCGCCTGCGCCACCCGCCTGCTCGGCCTGCTGGCCGAGGATGAGGCGCTGCTCGAGTCGCTCGGCGAGGTGCCGGTGGCGATCGTCGAGAAGGCCAAGACCTGCGGCGGGCACAACCTCTCCGGGGCGGTCATGCGCCCCGGGCCGCTGCAGGAGCTCTTCCCGGACCTCTCCCGCGAGCAGTGGCGCAAGGAGGGGTTCGCGTTCGGCGAAGTCGACAAGGAGTCGATCTACCTGCTGCCAAACGGCAAGTGGAAGCTGCCGATCCCGCCCCCGCCGCCGCAGCACAACAAGGGCAACGAGGTGGTCTCGGTATCGGCGATGTGCCGCTACATGCAACAGCAGGCCGAGGATGCCGGCGCCTACGTGCTCACCGAGACCTCGGCGACCCAGCTGATCGTCGACGATGGCGAGGTGCGAGGGGTCCGCTCGGGCGACAAGGGCCGCGGCAAGGACGGTGAGCCGCAGTCGAACTTCGAGCCCGGCACCGACATCGCCGCGAAGGCCACCGTGCTCTCCGAGGGCTGCTGGGGCCACCTCACCGGCGCCGCGATCCGCGAGTTCGACCTAGGCGACGACCGCGAGCCCCAGGTGTGGGAGCTCGGCGTCAAGGAGGTCTGGAAGGTCGCCAAGCCGCTCGACCGCGTGATCCACACGCTCGCCGGCTGGCCGCTGAAGATCTCCGCGAAGTACGGCCAGATCGGCGGCTCGTGGATCTACCCGATGAAGGACGAGAAGACCGGCGACGACCTGGTCTCGATCGGGTTCGTGGTCGACCTCGACTACGCCGACGCCACGACCTCCGCGCACGACCTGCTCCAGCAGTTCAAGACCCACCCGCTGGTGCGCGAGATCCTCGAGGGCGGCGAACGCGTGGGGTGGGGCGCCAAGGCGATCCCCGCGGGCGGCTACTGGGCGATGCCCAAGCTCTCCATGCCCGGCGCGGTGCTCACGGGCGACTCGGCGGGCATGGTCAACCTGGCCGCGCTGAAGGGCGTGCACTACGCGATCAAGTCGGGCATGCTCGCCGCGGAGGCGATCTACGCCGCTCTGAAGCGCCAGTCGTCTGACTTCTCCGCCTACGAGCAGGCCGTCGAGGAATCCCTGATCGGCAAGGAGCTCTACGAGCAGCGCAACACCCGCCAGCCCTTCCAGATGGGGCTGCTTCGTGGGGGGCCGCTCGTGAACCTGATGATCGCCACCAAGGGTCGCTTCCCGGGCGGGCGGTGGAAGATCCACAGAAACGACGCCAAGCCCATGTTCATCGGCAAGACCAAGAACGGCTACCCAAAGCCCGACGGCAAGTACATCTTCGACAAGCTCTCGAGCGTCTTCATCTCTGGCAACGCCACCCGCGACGACGCCCCCAACCACATCCGCGTGCAGACCAACGTGCCGCGCGAGCTGGCCGAGACCTGGCAGTGGATGTGCCCCGCCGGCGTGTACGAGATCCCGGAGGACGCACCGGCAGAGGGCGACGTGGACGTGATCGTCAACTACACCAACTGCGTGCAGTGCGGGGCGATCACGGCAAAGGGCGGGCGGCTGACCACGCCGGAGGGCGGCGACGGCCCGCTGTATCGGAATACCTGAAGCGCTTCGGTTCCCGAGGGGGGGCGAATCTTGGTCGTTTGAACCCTTTCCCACACAGTGGGGGGAGAAAGCGTTCAGAAGATCGGGCGGGCGGTGTGGGCGCTGCAGGGTGCGCAGCACGGCGTCGTCACGCGCGAGCAGCTACTCGGCTTCGGGCTCGGGCACCGCGGGATTGAGCACCGGCTGGTCGCGGGCCGCCTGCACAGCGTCCGTCGCGGGGTCTATGCCGTCGGCCGGCCGCAGCTGACCCGTCTCGGAGCGCTGTCCGCCGCCGTGCTGGCGGCCGGCGAGGGCGCTCACCTCACCCATCGCTCGGCCGCCGAGCTGTGGGGCGTCGGCCCGCAGGCGGCGTTCGAGGTGACCGTGCCGGCGCGCCGAAATCCTCGGCGTGCGGGCATCACGATCCATCGCCGCGACCTCGATCCAAACCACCTCACCCGCCGCCACAACATCGCGGTCACGGGGATCGTGTGCACGCTCGTGGACCTCGCCACCACGCTGCGCGGCGAGCACCTGGAGCGGGCCGTCACTGAGGCCGATCGACTCGACCTGATCGACCCGGAGAGGCTGCGGTCACAGCTCGACGGGTTCGCCGGGCACCACGGCGTGCCGAAGCTCCGTGCGCTGCTGGACCGGCGCACCTTCACCGTCACCCAGTCGCGCCTCGAGCGCCGCTTCAAGCCGATCGCCCGAGCCGCCGGGCTGCCGCTGCCCCAAACCCAGCGCCACGCCAACGGCTTCCGTGTGGACTTCCTCTGGCCCGACCTGGGGGTGGTCGTCGAGACCGACGGGCTGCGCTACCACCGCACGGCGGCACAGCAGGCCAAGGACATGGTCCGCGACCAGGCGCACCTCGCCAAGGGCCTCCTGCCGCTCGGCTTCACCCACGCCCAGGTAGTCTACGAGGCGGCCTACGTCGCGGAGACCCTGCGGGAGGTGGTGCTCCAGCTGCGCGGGGAGCGGGGCTTCGGCCGGCCGGCGACACGCCGGGAGGCGGCCGCCCCGCGATAGCTTGCCGCACCCGTGCCCAAGCTGCGCTACCCCGGCCACGCCCCCAGCCGCGCCACCGTCGTTGGGGCGGGCTCCTTCGGCACCGCCGTGGCTCTCCTGCTCGAACGGGCGGGTCTGCGCACCACGCTGCTGTGCCGGACGGCCGAGCAGATGGAGACGATCGTCGCCGCGCAGGAGAACGAGCGCTACCTCCCGGGCGTGGCGATCCCGGGTGGGCTGAAGGTACGCGCCCTCGGCGCGCACGACGACCAGTTCCAGCGCTGCGACCTGATCTTCCTGGCAGTTCCGTCGAAAGGGCTGGGGGAGGCGCTGGCGGAGATCGAGCGCCTGGGGGTCTCCGACGAGGCGGGGGTGGTCTCGCTGGCGAAGGGCCTGGTGCCCCCAGACGGAACCCCACCGACGGCGGCGCTGGAGCGGGCCTTCGGCGCCGAGCGCACCGGCTGCGTGGGCGGCCCCGCGCACGCCCGGGAGATGGTGGAGACGGGGGCGGGGCTCGTCTGCGCATCGCGCTCCGAGGCGCTCGCGCACAGGGTGGCCGAGGCGTTTCAGAAGGGCGGCGTGGTGTGCGAGGTCTCGAGTGACCCCGTCGGCGTCGAGCTGGCGGGGGTCGCCAAGAACGTCGCCGCCGTGGCGGTGGGGGCTACCCGCGCCCAGGGGCTCAACGCCGCGGGCATGGCGGCGGCGGACATCTTCCTCGAGGTGCTCTCGCTGGCCGAGCGCTCGGGCGGGCAGGCCCGCACCTTCGTCGGGCGGGCGGGCACCGGAGACCTCGTGGCCACCGCGCTCGCACCCACCTCGCGCAACCGCAGCGCCGGCGAGCTGCTTGCCGGCGGCGTCGCAGCGGCCGACATCCCGGAGCGACTCGGGCAGGCGGTCGAGGCGCTCGAGACCGTACGGCTGCTCGCGCGAGCGATCGGAAAGGCCGGCCTGGAGGCACCCGTCATCTCGGCGCTCGCGCGGCTGATCGACGGCAGCATGCCGCTGGACGAATGGGTCGCGCTCGTGCGCGCCAAGCAGCCGCCCCCGGACCGATTTCCCCGCCCCTCGACGTGGTGGGCGCGGCTGCGCGGCTGGTTTCGCTCGCGGCTCGGCAAGGGCCGCGACGAGCCGACCGGCTCCGAACAGGGGCGACTACAATCCGGAGGGCAATGAAGACCGAGATCCACCCCGAATACACCGAGGCGCACGTTCGCTGCACCTGCGGCAACGAGTTCACCACCCGCGCCACCCAGAGCGACATCCACGTGGAGATCTGCTCCAACTGCCACCCCTTCTACACCGGCAAGCAGAAGCTGGTGGATACGGGTGGACGAGTAGAGCGCTTCCGCCGCCGCGCCGCCCGCCGCGGGCGCGGATAGCTTCGCTCTGAGGGGTCCTCGGTCGCTCGTGGGCGTTCGCCCACGTCGCTTCCTGCGTCCCCCTCATAGCTCGCTCTCCGCGCCCGCGGGGCCGGTCCCTCGCAGCGTCTCCGGCGTTTGGCGCAACTAGCGTTCCCGCCCGCTGTTCTTCTATCCCGTGCTTTTCTCGCTCCCCACGTTGGCCAGGACCTCCGTAGCCGCCGCGGCCGCCGCGCTGGCGCTCGGCGTTCTCGCGGGTGCGAGCTCGGCGGGGGCTCCTCTCGCGGGCGTTCGCCTGGCCGAATGCCTCAAGGGCAGCGAGCCCGACCAGCGATCCGTGCAGTTCCGGGGCGCGATGCGTCAGATCCCCGCAAGCCAGACCATGTGGATGCGGTTTCGGCTGCTGGAGCGGGTGGGCGACGCGGAGTTCGAGTCGGTGCGCGCGCCCGGCCTCGGGGTGTGGCGAAAGTCGCGTCCAGACGTGCGGCGCTTCGTGCACCGCCAGGAAGTCCTCGAGCTGGCCGAGAGCGCGGACTACCGCGCCCGGGTGAAATTTCGCTGGTATGACGCCGAGGGCGAGCTTGTCAAGCGGGTCACCCGCCGATCGGGCGTCTGCCGCCAGGGCGGCGAGCTCCCCAACCTGGTGGTCCGCCGTATCCGGATCGCTCAGGTGGGAGGCTCGCCCGCCATCCATCGCTATGAGCTGAGGATCGCCAACGTGGGTGGCGCCGCGTCCGAACTGACCGAGATCTCTCTCGCCGTCGATGGGGTTGGCGTGGACAAGGTGCCGATCGGCCCCCTCGAGCCCGGCGAGCGGCGACCCATCTACGTGACCGGCCCCGCCTGCGTACGATCGGTGCGAGCGAAGGCCGATCCCTCCGACAGCGTGATCGAGAGCTCCGAGTACGACAACGTGCTGCGAGCACCCTGCTCCCCGCGGCCCTGACGTTCAGGGTCCGCCGCCCGCCGCCGATACGATGGTCAACGTGAGCGCCGAAGTCGAGCCCGACGCGAACGGCGCCCAGCCGGTCGCCGTTGCCGGCGAGCCCGAAGGGCTCGAGGCGCCGCGCGACCTGCCGGTGGGGGGACAGGCGGTGCTCGAGGGTGTGATGATGCGCGGCGTCTCGACCTGGGCCGTCGCCGTGCGCAAGCCGACCGAGGACGAGCTGGCCGA
>JBBSLY010000088.1:0-6701 GCA_038233455.1 Solirubrobacterales bacterium
GTGATGATGCGCGGCGTCTCGACCTGGGCCGTCGCCGTGCGCAAGCCGACCGAGGACGAGCTGGCCGACGGCGAGCTCGACCCCACGCTGGGCGCCCACGGGGAGATCGAGATCCACACCGAGCCGCTGGAGTCCGCGATCAAGCGCCACCGCTTGCTGCGCCTGCCGCTGATACGCGGCGTCGTGGCGCTCGTCGAGTCGCTCAAGATCGGCTTCAGGGCGCTGGGGATCTCCGCCAACGCCCAGCTTCCCGACGACGACGAGGGCCGTGCACAGGAGATCGGGGGCGGCACCTGGGCCGGCACCATCGTCTTCGCGATGCTGTTCGCGATCGGGCTCTTCTTCCTGCTGCCCGCCGGGCTGACCAACATCTTCCGAGACGAGATACCGAACTCGCTTGCCTTCGTGGTGATCGAGAAGCTGATCCGGATCTCGATCTTCTTGGCCTACATCTGGCTCATCTCGCGGATGCGCGACCTCCAGCGGGTGTTCGAGTACCACGGTGCCGAGCACAAGACGATCTCCTGCTACGAGGCCGGCATGGCGCTGACGCCCGAGAACGCCAGCCGCTTCTCGCGCCTTCATCCCCGCTGCGGGACCAGCTTCCTGCTGATCGTCATGATCGTCGCCATCGTCGTATTCGCGCCGCTGGGCAAGCTCGAGTGGCAGTGGCTGTTCGTGTCGCGCGTAGTGGGCATCCCCCTGGTCGCCGGGATCGCCTTCGAGATGATCAAGTGGTTCGGGCGCAACCGCACAAAGAGCTGGGCCCGCGTGCTGATGTGGCCGGGCCTGCAGCTGCAGCGCCTGACCACCAGGGAGCCGGACCTCGCCCAGCTCGCGGTCGCGATCGCCGCGCTCGACGCGGTGCTCGCAGTGGAGAACCCGGCCGAGGCGACCGACGAGGACAAGGTGGGCATGGAGGTCGTCGCCTGAGGGGAGCCGCCCGACGCGCGTAGGCTTCCCGGCATGGTCGAGAAGCTCGTGGAGCAGATCGAGAGCCGCTTCGCCGAGCTGTCGGCGCAGATGTCCGATGCGGCGGTGATCTCCGACCGTGAGCGCTACGCCGAGGTCGGTCGCGCCTACAGCGGGCTCGAGCCGGCGCACCTGCTCGCGGTGGAGTGGCGACGCACCGCATCCGACGCCGAGGGCGCTCGCGAGATGCTCAGTGAGTCCGGCGAGGATCCCGAGCTGCGCGAGATGCTCGCGACCTCCGAGGCCCGGCTCGTGGAGCTGGCAGAGTCGATTCGCCTCGCGATGGTCGAGCCCGACCCGAACGATGACAAGAACGTGATCGTGGAGGTGCGCGGCGGTGCGGGCGGCGACGAGGCCGGACTGTTCGCGGGCGATCTCTACCGGATGCTCGACCGCTACGCCGAGCGGCGCGGCTTTCAGACCGAGTCGCTGTCGCTGGCCGACGGCGACTACACGTTCGCGATCAAGGGAAAGGGCGCCTACAGCGTGTTCAAGCACGAGGGCGGCACCCACAGGGTGCAGCGCGTGCCAGAGACCGAGTCACAGGGCCGGATCCACACCTCCACCGCGACCGTCGCGGTGCTCCCCGAGGCCGAGGACGTGGAGGTGGCCGTCGACCCCAACGACCTCCAGATCGACGTCTACCGCTCCTCGGGCCCTGGCGGACAGTCGGTGAACACGACCGACTCGGCGGTGCGTATCACCCACAAGCCCACCGGCTTGGTGGTGGCGATGCAGGACGAGAAGTCCCAGCTGCAGAACCGCGACAAGGCCATGCGCGTGCTGCGCGCGCGGCTGTACGAGCGCGAGCTGGCCGCCCAGCAGGCCGAACTGGCCGAGAACCGCCGCTCGCAGGTTGGGACCGGCGAGCGCTCGGAGAAGATCCGCACCTACAACTTTCCCCAGGATCGGGTCACCGACCACCGCGTCAAGCTCACCAAGGGGGAGGTCGGGCGCGTGCTGGCGGGCGAGCTGGACGACTTCACCGCGGCGCTGGAGGCTGAGGAGAAGCGCCTCAAGCTCGAGGCGGGCTCGCTGGTCGAGGGGTGAGCGGCGCCGGGCGGGTAGTAGACGCGATCGCGGCTGCCACGGACGCGCTCGCAGCGGCCGGCTGCGACACGCCGCGCCTGGACGCCGAGGTCCTGATCGCCGACGCGCTTGGTGTGGACCGTGCCCGGCTCGTGACCGGCGCCAACACCGACGTGCCCGCCGGCTCGGCTCGCGTGATCGGCGAGCGCGTCCGCCGCCGGGTGGCGCGCGAGCCCGTTGCGTACATCCTTGGCCACAAGGGCTTTCGCAACATCGAGCTGGCCGTGGACGCGCGCGTGTTGATCCCGCGACCGGAGACCGAGCTGCTGGTGGAGGTCGCCCTCGACGTCCCTCGCGGCGCCCGGGTCCACGAGGTCGGCACCGGCAGCGGCGCGGTCGCGCTGGCGCTGGCCTCCGAGCGACCGGACCTGCGGTTGTCGGCCTCTGACATCTCGCCCGGCGCGGTCGCCGTGGCGCGCGCCAACGCGAGCGGCCTTGGGGTGGAGCTGCCGGTGGCGGTGGCGGGGGGCCTACCCGATCCGACGGTGTTCGGTGCTCCCGGCCAGCCGTACGACCTGGTGCTGGCCAATCTCCCCTACGTGGGTACGTCGGAGATGGGCGACCTCGCTCCCGAGATCCGCGACTACGAGCCGGCGGTGGCGCTCGAGGCGGGCCACGACGGGCTCGATGTGATCCGCGACCTGATCTCGCGGGCCCCGTCCGGCACCCGGATGGCCCTGGAGCATTCGTCCGACCAGGCGGTCGCGGTGCGGATGCTCCTCGCCGATGCCGAGACCCTTCGCGACCTGGCGGGTCACGAGCGGGTGACCTCAGGGACGGCGCCGTGACCGCGGAGGATGCCGAGGCCTTCGAGCGCTGCGTCGCGGGTGGCGGCGTGGCGCTGTTTGGCTCGGACACCGTCTACGGGCTGGCGGCCGATCCCGAGTCGGCGGAGGCGGTGCGGCGCCTGTACGAGATCAAGGGCCGCCCTCAGCAGCGCCCCGCGGCGGTGATGTTCTTCGACCTCGCGCTTGCCCTCGACGCGCTGAGCGGGTTGGGGCCGCGTTCACGGGAGGCGGTACAGCGGCTGCTGCCGGGGCCGCTGACCCTGCTGGTGGCCAATCAAGACCGCCGCTACCCGCTGGCGTGCGGGCCCGAGCCCGAGCGGCTGGGCCTGCGCGTGCCCGAGCTGATCGGCGCGCTCGCGCCGCTGGGCGCCGTGCGTTTGGGAGTGCTCCAATCGAGCGCCAACCCTTCCGGGGGCCCCGACGCGAGCCGCCTCGACGACGTCGACCCGCGCATCCGCGGTGCGGTGGACCTGGAGATCGACGCGGGCGAGCTGCCCGGAGCGGCGTCCACTGTTGTGGACCTGACCGGCGTCGAGGCCGGTGGCGCGTGGCGGGTCCTGCGCCAGGGGGCGATATCTACCCACGCGATCCGGCGGAGGCTGTCTGCATAGACGACACCTTATCTATTAGCACAGACCTACGATGGATATTCGATGCACACAGGGTATGGGTCGGGGAATGTCTCAACTGCGAACCGACCTCCAGGAGACGGCCTACGCGATGGTCGCCCCCGGCAAGGGCATCCTGGCCGCCGACGAGAGCACCGCCACGATGACCAAGCGCCTGGAGGCGGCCGGCAGCGAGTCGAGCGAGGACTCGCGGCTGCGCCTGCGCGAGCTGCTCGTGACGACACCCGGCGTCGAGGAGCAGATCAGCGGCATGATCCTCTACGACGAGACGATCCGCCAGACGGCCTCCGACGGCCGCCCTTTCTGCGAGCTGCTCTCCGACCGCGGGATGCTCCCCGGGATCAAGGTCGACACCGGCGCCAAGGCGCTGGCCGCCGCCGAGGGCGAGAAGGTCACCGAGGGCCTCGACGGGCTACGCGAGCGACTGGCTGACTACCACGAGCTGGGCGCGCGCTTCGCCAAGTGGCGCGCGGTGATCGCGATCGGCGACGGGCTGCCGAGCGACCTGTGCATCGACGTCAACGCCCACGCCCTCGCGCGCTACGCGGCGCTGTGTCAGGAGGCGGGGATCGTCCCGATCGTCGAGCCCGAGGTGCTGATGGACGGCGACCACGACATCGATCGCGCCGAGCGGGAGACCGAGGCCACGCTGCGCGCGGTGTTCGCCGCGCTCGCCGACCACCGGGTCGCCCCCGAGGCGATCGTGCTCAAGCCCAACATGGTGCTCTCGGGCACCGACTGCTCAGAGCAGGCGGACCCCGAGGAGGTCGCGAAGCGCACGCTGGCGCTGCTCACGCGCGTGGTCCCACCGGCCGTGCCGGGGATCGCCTTCCTGTCGGGCGGCCAGAGCGACGAGCTGGCCAGCGAGCACCTGAGCGCGATGAACGCGATCGGCGGCGCCCCGTGGGAGCTCAGCTTCTCCTACGGCCGCGCGCTGCAGGCCACCCCGCTCGAGATCTGGGCCGGCGAGGAGTCAAACGTGCAAGCGGCCCAGACGGCCTTCGCCCACCGTGCCAAGTGCAACGGCGAGGCCCGCTACGGGCGCTACAGCGCAGAGCTCGAAGGCGCGGCGGCTGCATGACACCCCAAGAGCAAGCGAGAGGTAGGAGCAGATCGTGAGTGATCACAACGGCGGCGAGAAGAAGGACCGGTGGGCGGCAGGCGTCACCCCCTACGCGGAGATGGGCTACTGGAACGCCGACTACGAGCCCAAGGACACCGACATCCTGTGCGCGTTTCGGATCACCCCCCAGGACGGCGTCGACGCGATCGAGGCCGCCGCGGCGGTGGCCGGGGAGTCCTCGACGGCCACCTGGACGGTGGTCTGGACCGACCGCCTGACCCCCCACGAGCACTACCAGGCCAAGGCCTACTCCTGCGAGGAGGTCCCGGGCACAGAGCCCAAGCAGTACATCGCCAAGATCGCCTATGACATCGACCTCTTCGAGGAGGGCTCGGTCGCAAACCTGACCTCCTCGATCATCGGCAACGTATTCGGCTTCAAGGCGCTCAAGGCGCTGCGCCTGGAGGACATGCGCATCCCGCCGCACTACCTCAAGACCTTCCAGGGCCCCCCGCACGGGATCGTGATGGAGCGCGAGTACCTCGACAAGTTCGGCCGCCCGCTGCTGGGGGCGACAACCAAGCCCAAGCTCGGGCTCTCGGCCAAGAACTACGGCCGCGTGGTCTACGAGGCGCTGCGCGGCGGCCTCGACTTCACCAAGGACGACGAGAACATCAACTCCCAGCCGTTCATGCGCTGGCGTGACCGCTACGTGCACGCGATGGAGGCGGTCAACCGCGCCTCGGCCGTCACCGGCGAGGTCAAGGGCCACTACATGAACGTGACCGCGGCCACGATGGAGGAGATGTACGAGCGCGCGGAGTTCGCCAAGGAGCTCGGCAGCATCATCATCATGCAGGACCTGACCGTCGGCTACGTGGCGATGCAGTCGATGTCCAAGTGGGCGCGTGCCAACGGGATGATCCTGCACCTGCACCGCGCGGGCCACGGCACCTACACCCGCCAGAAGACCCACGGCGTGAGCTTTCGCGTGATCGCCAAGTGGTGCCGGATGATCGGCGTCGACCACATCCACGCGGGCACCGTCGTCGGCAAGCTCGAGGGAGATCCGGGGATGATCCGCGGCTACTACGACGTCTGTCGCCAGCGCTTCAACAAGGCCAACCCCGAGACCGGCATCTACTTCGATCAGGATTGGGCCTCGCTGGCGCCCGTGATGCCGGTGGCCTCGGGCGGCATTCACGCCGGCCAGATGCACCAGCTGCTGCACTACCTCGGCGAGGACGTGGTGCTCCAGTTCGGTGGCGGAACGATCGGCCACCCGATGGGCATCGCCGCGGGCGCCACCGCCAACCGGGTCGCCGTCGAGGCGATGATCAAGGCGCGCAACGAGGGCAAGGACTACTACTCCGAGGGGCCCGACATCCTCAGAGACGCGGCCCAGGGCTGCCCCGAGCTCGACGCAGCGCTGGAGGTCTGGAAGGACATCACCTTCGACTTCGAGTCCACCGACACCCCCGACGTGGCCGCCACCCCGACGGCCACCGGCTAGGAGATCACGGCATGAGAGTCACCCAGGGCACCTTTTCCTTCCTCGACGACCTCACCGACTCAGAGATCGAGGCGCAGATCGCCTACGCGCTGTCAAACGACTGGGCGATCATGGTCGAGTACACAGACGACCCGCACCCGCGCAACAGCTTCTGGGAGATGTGGAAGCAGCCCGAGTTCGACCTCGAGCCCGGCGAGGCCGATGTGGCGATGCGCGACGTCGCCGCCTGCCGTGAGGCCTACCCCAACCACTACGTCAAGGTGGTCGCCTACGACAGCTCGCTGGGACGCCAGACCTCGGCGCTGTCTTTCATGGTCAACCGCCCCGCCGAGGAGCCCGGCTTCCGGCTCGAGCGCCAGGACAAGGCCGACCGCCAGATGCGCTACACGGTCGTCCCCTACGCCCACTGGGCGGGGCCGGCCCGCGCGCCGAGGCCGTCGAGTCGTGAGTGGCCCGGCGCGGCCGATCATCCTGGGCGTGGTAGGCGACTCCGCCGCGGGCAAGACGACCATCACCCGCGGCCTGGTGCGGATCCTCGGCGAGGATCAGGTCACCCACGTCTGCACCGACGACTACCACCGCTATGACCGCAGGCAGCGGGCGGAGCTGGGGATCACGCCGCTGCACCCGGACTGCAACTACATCGA
>JBBSLY010000089.1:0-6693 GCA_038233455.1 Solirubrobacterales bacterium
CGGTCGAGGCCGACGTCCGGCTGGCCGGCGTGAACGTCGGCAAGGTCAAGTCGAAGGAACTCGACAAGAAGGGGGCACGGACGCGGGTCGAGGTCGAGATCGACGAGACCTATGCGCCGATCCCGGCCGACACGCGGGCGATCCTGCGCCAGAAGACGCTGCTCGGCGAGAACTACATCGAGCTCGCTCCGGGCAACCCGGCGGGGCCGCCGCTGCCCGACGGCGGGCTCTTGGCCGACGTCTACATCCAGCCCACGGTCGAGCTCGACGAGATCTTCGCCGCCTTCGACAAGCCGACGCGCACGGCGTTCCAGGACTGGGTGGCCGAACTCGCCAAGGCGACCAAGAACGGCCGCGGCCAGGACCTCAACGACGCGCTCGGCAACCTCTCGCCGTTTGCCGTCGACGGTGCCACGCTGCTCAAGACACTCGACGAGCAGGACGCCGCAGTCCGCAGGCTGATCAAGAACACGGGCGTGGTGTTCGGCGCGATCAACGAGCGCGAGGGCGCGTTGGGCGACCTGGTCGTGAACTCCAACGAGACCTTCTCGGCCACCGCCTCGGTCGATGCGGCGCTGGCCGAGACCTTCCGCGTGTTCCCGACCTTCCTTGACGAGTCGCGTACGACCCTGGCGCGGTTGGAGCGGTTCTCGGAGGCCACCCGTCCCCTGGTCAACACGTTGAAGGCGCCCGCCGGCGACCTCGGGCCCACCGTGCGCGACCTGGGCGACCTCGCCCCCAACCTGGAGGCCCTGTTCCGCGACCTCGGCCCGCTGATCCGGGCCGGGCGGACCGCTCTGCCGGACCTCGAGCGGATCTTGCGCGAGGCCGAGCCGCTGCTCTCGGGCCTGAACGTCTTCCTCGACGAGCTCAACCCGATCCTCTCGTATGCGAACTTCTACCAGGCGCGCATCGCGGGGTTCATCTCCAACGCCGCCGGTGACATCATCGGCGGTGCCGGGATCGGCGAGCGTTACCAGGTCAACGTCGGCATCATCGAGGCCCGCTCCTTCGGCGATCCCTTCGGCACTCCGTACACCACCCTGCCCGAGTACGACCGCGGCACCGCCTACCTGCAGCCCAACAGCCTCAACCGAACCGTTGCCCTGGGCGTCTACGAGTCGTTTACGTGTGCCCACGCGGGCGGCGAGCAGTCGGAGCCCGACGACAACACCGACGACCGCAACCCTCTGACCAAGAACAGCGGCAAACGCGCGCCCTGCTTCGTGGCCCCGCCGTCACTGTATGACGGGGACATCGTCAGCCGCCTCGACAAGGGTGAGGCGCCGATCAAGCCGGCCCCTCAGGGCACCGAGGGCACGACCCCGGCGGATCCGAACCGCTAGCGCCGCCGGCGGTCCGGCTCCCGCTTCCCGGCTTCGCCTCACGCTCCCGGTTGCGCTTTGCGCCGGCGGTCCTGTTCTGGACGAATGTTCGATGCCGGCCCCCGCGCCTCACCGCGGCCGCCCGATCTCCCGATCTTCGGTCGGGTGACATCGATATCGGTCGCGCTGCCCGAGCGGCTGCAACTGCTGCTCGCGGCGCTCGCGGCTCTCTCGATCCTGCTCGGCGGGGGCTACCTCGCGATCTCGGCGCGGGCGCGCAGGCTCGACCGCCAGCGCGCCGACCTGCTCCAGGAGGTGGGGCTGCTCCAGACCGCGCTGCTGCCACCGGTGCCCGCCACCGTCGGTGCCGTGCGGACATCGGTCGCCTACCGGCCCTCGGATGGCCCGGGTGCGGGCGGCGACTTCTACGACGCTCTCACCCTCCCCGGCGGCCGGGCCGCGTTCATCCTCGGCGACGTGTCCGGACACGGGCGCCAGGCGCTCGCCCGCACAGCATTCATGCGCTACACGCTGCGGGCATACCTAGAGGCGGGCCTCGAGCCGCGAGCCACGCTTCAGGTGGCAGGCCGCGTGACCGGCGACCACCTCGACGGCCATTTCGCGACCGTGGTGGTGGCGGTTCACGATCCGGTCAGTGGCTCGCTGACCTACGCCTGCGCCGGCCACCCAGCGCCGATCGTGGTGGGCCGCTCGCGCCCCGAGCCGATCCTCGCCGCCTCCTCGCCTCCCGTGGGCCTGGGCATGCGCACCGGCGTACGCCAGACGACGTTGCCGCTGCCGCCGGGCTCGGTCGTGTGCCTCTACACCGACGGCCTGGCCGAAGCGCGGACGGAGGAGGGCATCCTCGGGCGCCCGCGGCTGGCCGACATCGTGGAGCTGCTCGGGCGCGATGCCACCGCCTCGGGGCTGCTCGACGCGGTGGCGGCGGAGGCGAGGCTCGTGTCCGACGATATGGCGACCCTGATCCTGGCCCCCACCGCCGGGGTCACCACCGGGGGGTTTCGCTGCGAGCAGCTGGAGGTCGACGCCGAGGAGGCCGCCGGCGACCTGTGCGAGCGGTTCCTGGCAGCCTGCTCGGTCGCCGACGATCGGATCGAGGACGCTGTCGCCGAGGCGCGTGCGCTGGCCGGTGGCTACGGCGGCGCGATCCTCTACGTGCGCTTCGGGGCCGTTGGGGCGCAGGTCGAGGTGATGCCCCACAACGTCACGAGCCTCGAGGCGGCCGCGCACCTACGCGGCGTGCCGCGCCGGGCGTCGGCCTGACCCCCAGGGCCGGGTCCGGGCGTCCTTTCCTACCGGCTCACTCCGCGTCAGGGCCGACCTTGACGAGCATCTTGCCGATGTTCTCGCCTTCGAGCAGGCCGATGAACGCCTCCGGCATCTGCTCGATTCCCTCTACTACGGTCTCGCGGTATGAGATCTCGCCGCTCTTGACGTAGCCGCCCATCTCCTCGGTGAAGCGGGGGAGCAGATCGAAGTGGTCGAGCACGATGAAGCCGCGCACCGTGACCCGGTTGACCAGCAGCGACGCGATGTTGCGCGGACCGGGCGGCGGCTCGTCGAGGTTGTAGGCGGAGATCATCCCGCACAACGGGACCCGCCCGAAGGCGTTCATGCGGCCGAGTGCCGCGTCGAGGTGGTCGCCGCCGACGTTGTCGAAGTAGACGTCGATGCCGTCGGGGCAGTGCTCCTTGAGGGCCTGCCCGAGGTCCTCGTCCTTGTAGTTGAAGGCGGCGTCGAAGCCCAGCTCCCCGGTGAGAAAGTCGACCTTCTCCTGCGAGCCGGCGCTGCCGACCGCGCGGGCGCCCTTGATACGCGCGAGCTGGCCCACGGCGCTGCCCACGGCGCCCGCGGCCGCCGAGACGAAGACCGTCTCTCCCTCCTCGGGCCTGCCGAACTCCATCAGGCCGGCGTAGGCGGTGAGGCCCGGCATGCCGAGCACCCCGAGCGCGGTCGAGACCGGGGCAACGGAAGGGTCCACGGGCAGCAGTCCCTTGCCGTCGGTGACGTAGTGCTCGCGCCAGCCGTTCTGGCTCTGCACCCAGGAGCCCTCGTCTACATCGGGGTTGCGTGAGGCCACCACCTGTCCGACGGCGCCGCCTTCGAGCACCTCACCCACTTCAAACGGAGGGATGTAGGACTTGATGTCGCGCATCCGCCCGCGCATGTAGGGGTCCACGGAGAGGTAGCTGTTGCGCACCAGCGCCTGGCCTTCGCCGGGCTCGGGCAGCGGTGTCTGGGCAACCTCGAAGTCCGCGGGTGTCGGGGCGCCCTCGGGGCGCGAGGCCAGGCGGATCTCGTTGGTGGTGTCGGTCATGGGCCGACCCTACTCGGGCTGCGTGTGTCGCCCCGGCGCCCGCAACCGGAGCGCGCCGTGCTCGGATAGGCTGCGCGCCGGGATGGCGACCGAGGAGCAGACCGATCAGGCGGCCGGGCTTCACGGCGGGCGCCTGGTGGCCAAGCGCTTGAAGGCTCACGGCGTGACGAAGCTGTTCACCCTCTCCGGTGGGCACATCTTCTCCATCTACGACGGCTGTCGCGAGGAGGGGATCGACATCGTCGACACCCGCCACGAGCAGTCGGCGGCTTTCGCCGCCGAGGGCTGGGCGAAGGCCACCCGGCAGGTCGGGGTGTGCGCCTTGACTGCGGGTCCCGGAGTGACCAACGGCATGAGCGCGCTCGGGTCCGCGCTGCAGAACGGCTCGCCGCTCGTGGCGCTCGGAGGGCGCGCACCCGCGATGCGCTGGGGCCAGGGCTCGCTCCAGGAGATCGACCACGTGCCGTTCGTCGCGCCGCTCACGCGCTCTGCCGCGACGGCCGGGTCGACCGCTGAGATCCCGGGCTGCGTGGACAGCGCGTTCGCGGCGGCGCTAGGCCCGCCCTCGGGCCCCTCGTTCGTGGACTTCCCGCTCGACGTGGTGTTCTCGGAGGCCGACGTGGAGGCCGACACTTCGGTGCAACGGCTCGATCACGCCGCTTTGCCCGCCGCCTCGGGTGTGGAGCGGGCGGCGGAGCTGCTGCGCGACGCTGAGCGGCCGGTGATCATGGCCGGCACGGGGCTCTACTGGGCCCACGGCGAGCACGCGCTGCGCGCACTCGCGGAGGAGCTGCACGTGCCGGTTTTCGTGAACGGCCTGGGCCGCGGGTGCATGCCCGCGGATCACGAGCTCTACTTCTCTCGCGCGCGCGGGCAGGGGTTGAGCGAGGCCGACGTGGCGCTGGTAGTCGGCGTGCCGATGGACTTCCGGCTGGGCTTCGGCGGCTCGTTCGGCGAGGAGACGAAGATCGTCGTGATCGACTCCGCCGAAACCGACCGGACCCCGGCGCGTGAGGTCGAGCTCGAGCTGTACGGCGGCATCCCGGCCACGCTCGACGCGATCCGCGCCGGCCCGGCGAGCGGGACCGCCCGCTCGGGGTGGGTGTCGAGCCTGCGCTCGACCGAGGACGAGAAGCGCGCCGGTGAGCAGGCGGAGCTCTCCGACGAGCGCGCTCCCCTTCATCCCCTGCGCGTGTACGCCGGGTTGCGCGAGGTGCTCGACCGCGACGCGGTGGTGATCGGCGACGGCGGCGACTTCGTCTCCTACGCGGGCCGGGTGATCGATACCTTCGAGCCGGGCTGCTGGATGGACCCCGGGCCGTTCGGCTGCCTGGGCGCAGGGCCGGGCTACGCGCTCGCGGCCAAGCTTGCGAACCCCGACCGGCAGGTGTGCCTGCTGCTCGGCGACGGCGCCTTTGGCTTCAGCGGGATGGAGTTCGACACGCAGGTGCGCCACGGGGTGCCCGTGGTCGCGGTGATGGGCAACAACGGGATCTGGGGGCTCGAGAAGCACCCGATGGAGTTCCTCTACGGCTACTCGGTCGCAGCCGAGCTGCAGCCGGGCTGCCGTTACGACCGGGTGGTCGAGGCGCTCGGGGGCCACGGCGAGCTGGTCGAGCGCCCCGCCGAGCTGCGACCGGCGCTCGAGCGCGCGTTCGAGTCGGGCAAGCCCGCCCTCGTGAACGTCATGACGGACCCGAGCGTGGCGTACCCGCGGCGCTCGAACCTGGCCTGAGCCCTCCGTCGCCGAGCGCCGGCGCCCGCTCCGCTCCGGCCCCGGCTCGGGCCCGACGGGGGTGTGCGCGTTTTAGCGGCTGTGGGGCGGTTTATCCCGCACGCCTGCCGTCGAATCCGCCCGCGTGCCGTGCGCCGCTCGTTAAATGAAACCGCCCGGACCGAAGTCCGGGCGGTTCCTAAACGGCCCAATCAGGACTGGCAGGGGTACGTGCCTTGAGAGGGCCTTGCGGTCCGGACGGCGGGAGGCGCCGATACGATGCGGCTACGCCCGGACCTATGAACCGGAAGATGCGAAAGAGCTATGTGTTGAAGCACGACCCTTCCCCAAGACCCGGCTGATCGGCACTATACACCCGGCGTCCCCGGAATGGGGGTTAATCTTTGTCTAAAGCTGGTCCACGGTTCGCTCCCCGCCGGCCATCAGGTCGGGCCGCCGAGATCGAGGACGACGCCGTGGAGGATGTCGGCCTCGGAGACCCTCACGCGATCGAGACCGAAGGCCCTCATCGACTCGATCAGGATCGTGGCGCCGGCGACGATCGTCGGCGCGCGATCGGGGTGCAGCCCCGCCAAGTCCTCGCGGTCGGCGAGGGGCAGGGCGGCCAGCAGCGCCTGCATCCGCTCACACTCGCCGAGCAGCAGGGTGTAGCCGTCGACCTGGGTCGGGTCGTAGGGCTCGAGCTTTTGATCGATCGCGGCCAGTGAGGTCGCGGTCCCGGCCACCGCGACGGCGTCTCGCACCGCCTCGCGCACCTCGAGCGGCACGTCCGCGGCGATGATCTCCCGCGCGCCGGCCGCCAGCTCCTCGAGGTCGGCGTGCGGGGGCGGGTCATCGGTCAGGTGACGCTCGGTTTGGCGCACCGAGCCCAGCCGTGTGGAAACGTGAAAGTCAGGCGCCTGGCGTGGCCTTCCGGTCACGTACTCGGTGCTGCCACCACCGATGTCGATCACGAGCACCGGCCCACCGCCGGCCGCGCTCCTCGCCGTCGCGCCGAGGAAGGTGAGCCGTGCCTCCTCATCTCCGCCGATCGTCCTGACGTCGAAGCCGGACCGCTCCCGCACGGCCTCCTGAAAGTCCTTCCCGTTGGATGAGTCGCGCACGGCGCTGGTGGCCACGGCGACCAGCCGCTTGGCATCGAGCGCATCGGCCTTGCGGCGGTAGCGCTCGAGACACTGGTGCACGCGCTCCATGGCCTCCTCGGCCAGCTGCCCGCTGGAATCCACTTCTTGGCCGAGGCGGGTCACCTCGCTCAGCCGCGCGCACTCGGTGACCTCCCCGTCGCCCGTCACATC